>JAGMEL010000050.1 GCA_023128195.1 Caldifarciminota bacterium
ACGGACAAAGAGATGTTAATTGCTGTATCGGTTGATCTTTCTACACCCCTTTACTCGTTTGCTGAGGATTTCAAAAATATGATTTCGAGACTCTTGAAGCTTCCAGGGCGTAGGGGTTATGATTATTACTACTAAACACTGAGGTATCGTAGATATGTACAAGAAGAAAAGAACTTTTTCTTACCTATCTCCATTATTGATAACAATATGCTTCGTCACTCAACACCTCATTTTCTGTGCCATCTTCGTCTGTCCAGGTAATCATAAACCAAAAATACCCGACTAGAACATAACCTGGGGGAGCAGTCACACCGGTAGGAAGTTCCTCAATGGATTCATTTCTAAATGTCCATGTGTCCTGCCAGTATATTTGTTCATTTTGCCCATTTTCATCCTTCCACCACCACTGAACAGTAGCTTGTATTGGCGTATCGCCATCTTCGAGTTGAGCAATGATTATAATTGAAACCCCGGTTACATTCCTGCCACCTTGAGGCTGTTGGCCGATTTCTAAGATCAACCGAGTATACTTCTTACTACACGTTATGACAACTAAAGAAGCTATGAATAGTACAATCAATGCATACTTCCTCATGATTCCTCCTTTATATAATTTATTATAATTATATAACGAATATAAACGGAGTCAAAAGATGAGTGGTGGAGAAGATACGGGGTCAGTTCTTGAAATGGGACATTTTTACAATACATTGATTCCTGCAGAAGATAATGCAGAGTGAGGACATTTTAGTAATAACTATTAACATTTCTGCTTAGTAATATCAATTTTCATACTTGGTCTTGATATTCTGTATAGATTATGGCATACTGATACAAATGCTGTATTCTGTAAGTTGACTATAAAAAAAAGGAGGAATTAATGAATAATATAAAGAGACCTTATTTAGTGATAGGCGTGATTTTTTATGTTTTTACTACATTAATTTGGTCACAACCAATGTGGCCGACTTTTCAATATGACAATCAAAGGACTGGTAGATGTCCCTATATTGGTCCTGATACATCAGATACACTCTGGACCTACACTGCTGGAGACAATATTCTATGGTCATCACCAGCTATAGCCGAGGATGGGACCATATATTTCGGGTGTATGGATGGTTATCTCTATGCAATAAACCATGACGGCAGTTTCAAATGGACATATGCCACATACGGGGATGTTCTTTCCTCACCCGCAATTGGAGAGGACGGCACAATTTATTTTGGCTCTTCTGACAATATATTTTATGCTATTGAGGATTCTATCACCTATGGTAAGTTAAGATGGACCTTTACAGGAAGTAGTTATGGCATTGATTCTCCCATTCTTATAGGAATTGATGGGACAAGCTATGCGGTTGCGGGGAATCTTTATGCAATTGATACTGGAGGTAATGTGAAGTGGTCTTACAGCACAGGAGTAGTATGCGACGAGGCAAGTGTTGCAATGTCCCTTGATGGTTCTTGTTTATACACCCAAAGCGCCACTGCTTTTGATTACTTGCTTGCTTGTGTGGATACCAGTGGTAGTGTAAATTGGGAACGAGACATCGGCGGCGCACCTTGGGATTTCTCCAATTCTGTACCAGCAGTAGGTTCTGATGGAGTAATCTATTTCCCCGCTGGTCATGGTGGTCCCCTTTATGCCATAAATCCAAACAGCACGATCGAATGGACTTGTAGTGGCTTAGGTGATCTCAGATATACCTCTCCTGGAATTGGAGCCGGTGATACAATATACATGGCAGGAGGGTATGATAATAATCTTCATGCTATTACTCCAGGTGGAAGTGTGGTCTGGACTTTCAATACTACCAATTCTGTAATCTCGTCTCCAGTAATTGATGGAAACGGTACTATATATATTGCCTCCTATGATACACTCTATGCGATCAATCCAGACGGCACGATGAAATGGGCATTAGAAATTGAAACCTTTACAACCGCTACTCCGGCAATGGATACATGTGGAAATCTTTATATCTGTTCAGGTATGAAATTATACGCAATAGGGCCAGGTGGAGGTTCCGGGATTGCTTATAATTTAATTAAGCAGCCCGCAAAGAATTTTTTCCTTCATATTCACCCCAACCCTTTCCATAGCAGAACAGATATTAGATTTCAGCTTGTCCCGGTGATAGATGATTTGGATAAGACCAAAGATATTTCATTAAGGATTTATGATGCTACTGGTAGATTGGTTAAAAACTTTTCGCTTCGTAGTTCTAACTTCCTACTTCCCACTTCAGTGAAGTGGAATGGTACAGATGACCGGGGTCGTAAACTTCCCGAGGGTGTTTATTTTGTGCAACTGAACACACCTTATCATCAAGTAACTAAAAAAGTCATTTTCATAAAGTAGCAACAAAAGTGATATCGGGGGTTGTGATTGCTTCCCATTCGATTCACTGAAGTCCGCCAAGAAGTTTTGCGGACTTCTCGCAATGACAGGAAGGGAAAGCTTGGGCTGAAGGTGAGGGTTATAGGGGTTCTTCTTGAATGTATTTCTCCAGACCACTGATGACCGGTGATGAGAATTTACCTTTTTCACCTTTTTTGAGTTCATATAAAACATCCATGGGCATTTTGGGGACTCTATATCTTCTGTTTGGTGTGATTGCTGCATTATAGGCATCACTTATTGCTACTATTTCTGTATCCAAACTGATATCCTTCTTACCTTCTGGATAACCACTACCATCTATCCTCTCATGATGGTTTTTTGCTATCTCTGCTTCTTCATCTAATCGCAGTTTCCTTAGCATCTTTGCCCCCTCAGTCGGATGAACCTGTAGTATCTCCCAATCAAGATCATCCAATGGTGCAATCTTATTAAGTGAGTACCAGGGGATTGCGCATTTCCCAATATCGTGTAGCAAGGCGGATGTTCCTATAATCTGGATTTTATCACGTTTAAAAGACAATACCTCAGCTATTCCTACGGCTGTCTTTTTAACATTTTCTGAGTGTTCACTGCCCAGGTACCAATCTTTCAATCTCAAGACTTTCAACAAATAATCAAATAGTCCCTTTTCCTTGAAGAATATATGGATATCTTTCATTCCTTTATGACTTGCAAGAATGTTATAAACATTGAGACTATCTCTCATCATTAGTGTTTCAGCAAGTGTATTCCCATAATATCCTGCATCTTCGAGTGAACGGATCATTAACTCTATACTCTTTTCCTCACACCCTTTGTTTGCTAATATAAGGGCTTTTATTCGATGATAACTCGGTTTTATGAATCTTCTAACAGTCTCACTTGCATCCCTGATTATTCCTTCAAGGATTTCATCAGCCTTTTTTGTTTCACCTCTTCTTGCTTTTACTTCGGCTTTATTTAGTAGAGTGAGAAATCTTGCATATTCTGATTCGGTTTCTTCCATTTTTTCTTCAGCAATACCTAATATCCGTTCTAATTCCTCATCGTGTTTTCTCGTCCTTTCTGTAAGAAGCAATGAATCTATATAATTATTAGATATCAATTTGAGTGCCCAGAGATATTCCTTTCCTACTGTACTTTCAAACTGGTCAGGATTGAACTTCTTTATTGCTGCAATTGCTTCCTGATAAACTCCATTTGCATCACTGTAATTCTCACGATAAAGGTGTATTGTACAAGCATAATTATTGAGAAACAAAGGTAAGAATAACAGAAATCTTTCTCCTTTTTTTAATTCTTCACAGAAATCTTTTGTTTCCTTTTCAATGTTTTTTGTTGGATATCCAAGATTGGCAAATGCCCCTGCAAAATACATTTGCTTCCAGAACATTCTTTCATTTCCTCTGCATTTGTAATAGTACGCATCTGCTTTCATTATTTTATAGGATTCCATTGGAGCGCCAAGATCCCGAAGTTTTCTGCCTATCTCAAGGGACTCGGGATCTTCATTCCTGTCTTTCTTTCTAATGAAATCAAGATAATCAGATAATCTCTCTGTAAAATCCTTAAACATACCATCGACAATATCGTCGGGTGAGTTAAAGCTTTTCAGGTATTCAAGAAACATTTCTCCCATAATTAATATTAATCTTTTTATTAATATAGTCAAGAGAGTTAAACTAACAGGTGTAGATTATTTTATTGACAATATTACTTATTTCTGTATAATTTTTCATGCAGCAGTTTGTAATTGAAGGGGGCATGAAACTTTCTGGTGAAGTAATAATTTCCGGTGCAAAAAATTCAGCACTGCCGATAATTGCAGCATCCCTTTTAACTGATAAAAAAGTGGTATTGGAGAATGTACCTGATCTTGTTGATGTTAGAACAATGATAGAACTCATACAACATCTTGGTGCAGACGTGATGTTTGATCGTCATGTTTTGAGAATTCATACACCAAAGATCAAAAAAATTGATGCCCCTTATGATATTGTTAGAAAAATGCGTGCATCATATTATGTGCTTGGTGCATTATTAGCACGCGAGAAAAAGGCAAAGGTATCTTTGCCAGGTGGCTGCGCTATTGGCCCAAGACCGATTGACCTGCACATAAAGGGGTTGCGCACAATGGGTGTTAACATAGAGATTGAAGAAGGTTTTATCAATGCTCACACTCGTCAATTATCAGGTCATGAGGTAAATATCGAGGGTCCAAAAGGTACTTCAGTTGGTGCTACCATAAATGTTATGATTGCTGCAGTTCAGGCGAAAGGCGAGACGATTATTAGCCCGGCAGCCTGCGAACCCGAGGTGATTGATGTTGCAAATTTTTTAAATGCGATGGGTTTTGATATTACCGGACAGGGTACACACAGGATTAACATAAAAGGAAAATCTTCTGCAACAGACGTTAAGTATTCTATTATCCCTGATCGTATTGAAGCGGGCACCTTTGCTACAGCAGCAGCAATAACCCGCAGTTCAATAACTATAAAAGATTGTTGTCCCGATCATTTAACTAGTATCCTTGGTAAACTTGAAGAGATTGGCGTGGGTGTAGGAAGAGGAGAAAATAATATTGTAGTGAATGGCACGCGACAAATGCATGCCGCTAATATCTTTGTAGCAACATATCCTGGCTTTCCTACAGATATGCAGGCTCAATTTATGGCGCTTCTTTCGATTGTGCGTGGAACGAGTACCATAAAAGAGACAATCTTTGAGAACCGCTTTATGCAGGCATTGGAACTTATGAGAATGGGGGCAGATATTACAATTGAGGGCAACACAGCAGTCATTAATGGTGTGGACAAATTATCCGGTGCTTATTTGATGGCTTCAGATCTACGCGCTTCTGCAGCTTTAGTACTTGCGGGTCTTGTAGCAAAGGGTAGAACTGTAGTGCGTCGAATTTATCATTTAGACCGGGGTTATGAAAAATTCGAAATCAAGTTGCGCCGTTTAGGAGCGAGCATAAAAAGGCAGAGCGAATGAGGAGACTAAAAAGAGTTGTAGAAATCGGTAAGGTGAAGATTGGAGGCAATAATCCAATTGTAGTACAATCTATGACCAAAACCAAAACCCGGGATATTAAAAGAACTATTAATCAAATCAGGCGCCTACAAAATGCGGGTTGTGAGATAGTTCGTATGGCAGTTGTTAATAAGGATGATGCTCTATCATTAAGTTGTATTAAGAAATCCGTAGCTATTCCAATTATTGCTGACATCCATTTTGACTACCGCTTAGCCCTCAAGGCAATTGGCGAAGGTGTGGATAAGATCAGGATAAATCCTGGTAATATTGGTGAAAAATGGAAGGTTACTGAGGTAATTAAAATGGCAAAAGATAACAACGTTCCTATTAGAATCGGTGTTAATTCCGGGTCTTTGCCAAAATCTATTTTAAAAAAGTATCGGCATCCAACACCTGGTGCTATTGTTGAATCGGTAAATGATGCAGCCAAGATTTTTATTAAAAATAGATTCAATAATATAGTTATTTCTGCAAAGGGTGCAGATGTCAAAGATACACTATCTGTATACAAGGTACTTAATAAACAATTCAATTATCCCCTCCATATCGGTATTACTGAGGCAGGTCTTCCATTTCGTGGAGGGATAAAGAGTGCTGTTGGTTCAGGTGTTCTTTTAAATGCAGGTATCGGGGATACGATACGCATCTCTTTGACTTCTGATCCAGTTATGGAGGTTGTTGCTGCGTATGAAATACTTAATGCACTGGGTTTGCGACAGCATGGTCCAATCCTTATCAGCTGTCCTATATGCGGCAGGTGTGAAGTTAATCTTGCAAGGATTGCGCGTAGAGTTGAAAGCCGTCTAAAGAAATATAAAAATTTTATGAAGGTAGCAGTTATGGGCTGTGTTGTTAACGGACCTGGCGAAGCACGTGAAGCAGATTTTGGTGTTGCTTGTGGTAAAGGAGTTGGAATTATATTCGCAAAAGGTAAGGAAATCAGGCGTGTAAGAGAAACAAAGCTTGTTGATATACTTTTCGAGGTGATTGATGAGAACGTTGATAATTGATAATTATTTACCAAACTCTCCTCAGCTGGAACATTTATACGATATTGTTAAAGATATAACTGTTCACACTGTCGAGGTTAAGGAATATTCTGCCATTTCCAGTGGTGAAGATTTTAAACTCTTTGATGCTATTGTTCTTTCTGGCTCGCAGCATAAGCTGGCTGAATCTGAAATATTTGAGGCCTATGCAAGTGAAGTGGAATTTTTGAGAAGGACGAAAAAGCCTGTTTTGGGTATATGTTTTGGACACCAGCTTATTTCAATGGCTTTTGGAGAAAGTGTTATTTCAACCGGTAAGATGTTAAAAGGTTATTATATGATTAGAAAAATCCGAGATGATGAGCTTTTTGGTGGACTTAGTGAGAAATTTCTGGTTATGGAATCGCATGAGGAAATAATCCAAAATGTTCCCTACAATTTTGTGAATCTTGCTGATTCTCCTAACTGTGCTATTGAGACAATCAAGCATCAGGTGTTACCAATCTACGGTGTTCAATTCCATCCAGAACGTTTTGATGATAAACATCCTGCGGGCATTGTTATACTGGAGAATTTTTTTAATATAGCTACATTGTACATGAAGTAACGTACTTAATTTTGGAATATATTACGACACTGGTGAATATCAATAATTAGCAAAGGAGTGAGATGAAAAAGGATATTGATAAATTAATGAAAAAAAAGAAGGTTGACGCAATATATGCTGTAGGGAAATCGAGCAAAGATGCGACAATATATTATTTGTTGAATGGTGCAAATATTTATGGACATTATATTAAGAAACAGGGGAGAGCAGCATACCTTGTTCATTCGCCAATTGAAAGGGAGGTTGCACAAAAGAGCGGGCTTAAGCTTATTAATTTAAATAAGTATGAAGTTAAGAAAATCTATGAAAAATATCCGGATAAAATTAAAGCAAATGCTTTTTTCATTAAAACAATATTTGATAGCCTGAAGATCAATGGTGATGTGGCATTCTATGGTAAAACTACTTTTGGAATGGGCTATAATTATCTTCGACAATTAATTAAATTTGATAAAAAAATAAAAATTCATTATGAATCTCAAAAGGATTTAATTACTATTGCAAGGGAAACAAAGAGTGAGGAAGAGGTTAAGCGGATAAAGCACGCAGGTAAGGCAGTTGTACATGCATTTACTAATATGATTGAAACTGTTCGTTCTATGAAGATTAAAAATAATGTGATAATGAAAGACAAAAACAAGAAATTGTTGATCGGTGACCTAAGGGCTATGTTGCAGAGAAATTTATTTGAAAAGAATTTAGTTAATTCTGAAGGGATGATTGTTGCTCAAGGTAGGGATGCTGGTGTTCCTCATAATGCTGGCAAAGAACGCGAAGTTGTAAAACTTGGTAAGACAATAGTTTTTGACATCTATCCTCAAGAACTTGGTGGAGGTTACTTCTTTGATTTTACAAGAACAATCTGTTTTGGATATGCCTCTAAAGAGATTAAGGAAGTTTATAAGACTGTTAAAGACGCACAGGATTATGCTATAGATGGATTAAAAGTAGGGAAGAAAAATATTGAAATAGAAAAATCAATATGTAGGTTTTTTGAAAAGAAGAATCACAAAACATTGCTCAGTACCCCCAAAACCCAAACTGGCTATTGCCATCCACTCGGACATGGTCTTGGGCTGAACGTACACGAAAGTCCATCGTTTGGTTTATTGAAGACGAACAAGGATAAGGTTAAACCTGGTCATATATTTACTGTCGAACCCGGCCTATATTATCCTGATAAGGGATTTGGTATTAGGTTAGAGGATGTCATTTATATAAATAATAAAGGCAAGGTAATTAGCTTGACCAATTGTCCAAGAAAACTCGTTGTAGAGATGTGAAGCAAGCAAGTGACATAATCAAGGATTTTGAGAATTTCTTGATTTCTGAAGGTGATGAATTAAATACGATCCGTTCTTATACATACGATTTGCTACAATTAGAAAATTTCCTTAGTATTCGAAAAAAGACACCTATTACTACTACAATTCATGATTTACGGGATTTTATCCATACCATGTTTGATACAGGTTTGAGTCCAACATCGATAAATCGTAAAATTTCCAGCATAAAGGCGTTTTACAGATATTTGGTTTTTAACAAAACCATTAATTACAG
>JAGMEL010000051.1 GCA_023128195.1 Caldifarciminota bacterium
CAATCATTGAATCGGCTGATGAAAAAACACCTCTTGGATTACGGAATCGCGCATGTTTAGAATTATTATATGCTGCAGGATTGAGGATATCAGAGTTACTGGGTCTTAAGATTACAGATATGGATTTAGATAATGATTTGTTAAATGTTTTCGGTAAAGGCAATAAACAACGGATCGTGCCGTTTGGCAAGAAGGCTGAAAAAGCGATTGATGAATATATGACTTTTGGCAGACCATTGATTCTTAAAAAGAGATCCTCACCATTTCTTGTTTTAAATGCGCGGGGTAAGTTTATGTCACGGATGGGTTTTTTAAAAATATTGCGCAAGTATCGGATCAAAGCCGGTATAAAAAAGAGGGTAACTCCGCATATGTTTCGTCATTCATTTGCAACCCATTTATTAGAAGCCGGGGCAGATCTCCGTACAGTTCAGGAACTTTTAGGCCATGCAGATATTTCTACAACACAGATTTATACACATGTTGACCGTGAGTATTTAAAAGAGATATATAGATCGCATCATCCGCGAGCATAATTACACAGATTACACAGATTTCAAAACACAGATTACACAGATGGAGGACAGGGTAATTCAGGGCAATTCGAGGCGAGGTAGGTGGTTATTTCTTTCCTTTACTTACCGATTTGATGCCGAATATGAAAAATCCTATGCCCAATAATGTTACAAATACACCAATTATATAAGGGAATAGCATGTCCGGGAAAAATATTATTCCTAAACCTGTGAAAATTAAAAACAAACCGAGCAAAATGATAAAATAACTCGCAGTTGATGAGGGCAATTTTATTTCCATTGGTTCTGATTTAACTCTTATAAGAGCCATAGCAATAAAACCAAGACCCATTCCAATAATAATGCCTATGCTGGCGTGACCAAATATCATGCCAATGCCAAGCCCAAGAAACAGACATGCAGGGAACAATACACCAGTATTTGAATGAAATTTATCTTTTGCCATTCTTACCTCCTTGTTCTTATTATATGTACTTTGTTTTAAAAATCAATATATTCAATATATTCTGTCATCTTATATTGACTTTTTAGTTTTTTAGAGTATAATTGCCAAGATATGCGGGAGTAGCTCAGTGGTAGAGCGTCACCTTGCCAAGGTGAGGGTCGCGGGTCCAAATCCCGTCTCCCGCTTGTTTAGGGCACAGGGGACAGGAAACAGTTTGAAAAAGTAATTGTTGGACTGTTCCCTAATTCCTGTATCCTGTTTCCTGAAGCGTGGCGGTATAGCCAAGTAGCTAAGGCGGCGGTCTGCAAAATCGCTATTCGCCGGTGCAAATCCGGCTGCCGCCTTTAACCTGTAGTAATAATCTATTGACATTTATATAATTATAACTATATTTATTTAATTGAAATATATATAAAATATGTGTAATAAATGATTGGATAAAAATAATTATAATCTAATATTTATGAAAGGAGGTGAGAGGAATGGAAGGAAATTATCAACAAGTGCCACCGGCTTTTTTTGCTATATATGGGGTAGTATGGTTTATCATCGTTGTTGCATTCTATGTTTATTTTGCGCTCTGCCTGCAGACCATGGCAAAGAAAACAAATACAGCAAATGCGTGGTTTGCCTGGGTTCCGATTCTCAATGTTTTTCTAATGCTTGCAATCGCTAATAAACCGCTTTGGTGGTTAATACTTTTTTTAATTCCATTGGTGAATGTCGTTATAAGTATTATTGTCTGGATGGGTATTGCAGAAGCTCGTAATAAACCAAATTGGCTGGGGATATTGATGATAGTTCCAGTCGTTAGTATTATTATACCTGGCTATCTTGCTTTTTCAGACTAGACTGATAAAAAAAAGAGAGGGCTGACCTCTGATTAGTATTTATTAGGGAGAGGCACTGGAAGTGCCTCTCCCTTAATTTTTAATTCCAAACAAGTCTAAGATAAAAGCAAATTCAAAAGCAATATCCTTCAGAAAATCATAGCGCCCAGAAGCACCTAAATGTCCTGAGCCCATATTTATTTTGAGCAGGAGCAGATTATTATCGGTTTTCAATGCTCTTAATTTCGCAGTCCATTTTGTTGCTTCCCAATACTGTACGCGTGAATCATTCAAGCCAGCAGTGATGAGTATGCTAGGATACTCTTTTGCCGCAACATTGTCATATGGAGAATAGGATTCCATATAATCATAGTATACTTTTTCGTTGGGGTTGCCCCATTCTTCATATTCAAGCACAGTCAATGGCAGAGTAGGGTCAAGCATAGTGTTTATCAGGTCTACAAATGGTACGTCAGCGACAACGATCTTAAACAAATCGGGACGCATATTTGTAACTGCGCCAATTAAAAGTCCACCTGCACTTCCTCCAGTAATTACTAATTTATCGCTTGATGTATACTTTTCATTGATTAGATATTCTGCACAGGTAATAAAATCAGTAAATGTGTTCTTTTTATTGAGTAATTTACCCTGTTCATACCAATATCTGCCCATTTCTCCGCCGCCACGGATATGGGCAATGGCATATATAAATCCACGGTCTAACAGACTTAATCGATTTGATGAAAAATATGTTTCCATACACGAACCATAAGCGCCATAACCCATCAAATATAATGGACTATTACCATCTTTTTTCATCCTTTTTTTGTAAACCAATGATATCGGGATTCCTGCGCCATCTTGTGCTGTAGCAAAGATCCGCTCTGACTGATACAGGGATGGATTATAGCCACCGAGTACTTCATATTGTTTTTTTAACTCTTGTGTTCTATTGTTCATGTTATAGTCAAACACAGATCGCGGTGTGATGAAAGAGTTATATGTAAAACGAAGCAAATGTGAATCGAAATCTTTGTTTTTCCCGAGCCAGAATGTATACACCGGTTCTGCGAAATCTACATAGTATGTTTCACCACTCGTAAAATTTCTAACCTGTATTTTCTTTAATCCCTTTTCCATTTCATATACGACAAGAAAATTGTCAAAGATATCAATACCGTCGATTTTGACAGAGTCGCGATGTGGGATTATTTCTTTCCAGTTTTCTTTGGATGGGTCATTTACCGATGTTTGTATCAACTTGAAATTTTTTGCATTATCATTTGTCATGATAAAGAACCTGTCATTATGATGCTCAACATAGTATTCTATTTCATGCTGGCGAGGATGAATTAGTTTAAATTGTCCTTGTGGAGTATCTGCGCTTAAATAGCGAACTTCTGATGTGGTATGGCTTGCTAAATCGATTATTAAATATTTATCACTTTTTGTTCTTGATATATTGAGCCAGAATGCATCATCCTTTTCATAGTAGACAAATTCATCCTGTTCTGTGTTAGTACCCAGCGTGTGCCGGTAAATTTTATACGGGCGCTTTGCATTATCCAATATTGTGTAAAAGATGGTTTTATTATCATTAGCCCACGCTGCAGAGTAACCAGTGTTGGAAATTTTTTCTTTGAAGAGACTGTTGGTTTGCAAATCTTTGACATAAAGTGTAAACCTTTCAGAACCGGAAGTATCAATAGAATATGCGAGGAGCTTATGATCCGGGCTGATTTTAAATACACCAATATCAAAATAGTCATATCCTTTGGCAAGTACATTATGATCTAATAATATTTTTTCCTCAGCTTCCAGGCTGCCTTTTTTTCTGCAATATATTCGATACTGTTTCCCTTGTTCAGTTCTTGTATAATAGTAATAATCACCAAGTTTTTCCGGAACAGAAAGGTCTGTTTCTTTGATTTTCCCAAGCATTTCTTTGTACAATGTGTCTTGAAATGCCTCTGTATGTTTCATCATGCTTTCCGTATATTTATTTTCAGCCTTGAGGTATTTAATAACCTCAGGGTTGTTCCTATCTCTTAGCCAGAAATAATTATCAATGAGAATTTTCCCATGCAGCGTATCAGTTTTTAAAATGACCTTTGCTACAGGAGGAACAATATTTTCGTTGTTAATTGGTTCTGCGATCGAAAGGAGAATAGGAGTGAATAACAGAACATTGAACAATGATGAAATGAAATTTAGTTTTATATTTTTGTTGGTGATTTTTTTAATCATGGATTATTGTAGCCACTCTTCCTCTAGTGTCAAGTCATAGGAAACCTGACTCCTCTCCACTTTTTGCAAAACATTGACAATATTGTTTTTCTATAGCATCATGATTCTTGTCATTGCGAGCGAATTCCGCCAATGGGCGGGATGAGCGCGGCAATCTCAATATACTTTGAATGAACAATATCATGTTTTTTCAACGGTTTACTTTATTTAGGAGATTGCTTCGTCACTTTGTTCCTCGCAATGACAAATTAGTATTTCGAAAAGTGGAGAGGAGTCAGATAGGAAATCATTAAATTATGAGATGGAATAGGGCATTGTTCAAAAAGTTCTTTTTGACATTGCGAGCCCTGTAGGGAGAGTGGCAATCTCTTTATTTTTCTGCATCTTCATCTAACAGCGTTTGCAGTTTTTGTTTTATTGTCCAGCTTTGGTAAATTCGTAAAAGTTCAGGTTTTACATTGTTTTTTGCAATTGGTTTTCCTCCCTCACAGATCTTTTTTACCTCGAATATATATATACCTGTTTTCGTGGTATGCTTTTCCCTTTTACCTTTTTCTGTTTTGAACGCAGCACGTGCTAAAATATTCAGCGCTTCCGGGTAGACAATCATATGTTGAGTGAGTTCTTTAATTTTATCTGCCCTTTGTCTTACAATTACGGAATCCTCATTACCCCATGGTATAAATTCGTAATCCACGTCTCGTTGTGGCGGTTCAATAAGTTCATCTGTAAGCGGAAATACTTCAGAATCTAAATACTTGAAAACACTAACATCTTGTTGGACTTTGTTTATAAGCTCATCATGGTTCAAGCTCAATCTGCCAAGATCCTGGTCTGAATTCAGAGATAGAGAAAGCAAAAATTCTACGAATTCAAGATATTCACCCTGGGTAAGGAAATGCTTGTTCTTTTCAACAAAATTCGGATCAGGTAGATCAATAAACACACTATTAACTTTTGTAAATTTAGTTGTATCGCTCATAATGCTGTCACTAATTGTTATAACCTTTCCTCTTAATTTTTCAAAATCGACCAATGTATCAATGCTTGTAAAATCAAAGAAACATATTCCTGCTCCTTTGTTTTGTTTTACAGTTTTCACTTCCCAGTATGCCTCAACTTCCATACCAGGCCATAGAAAGCCTATTCCGAATACAGCGTCTGGTTCGTGTTTGAGAGTAAAATTCAAAAGTTCTGAAAAAAAGCCAATGTCCCGGGTATAAGACATAACTACAGGATAATCTAAAATTTTTCCCCACTTCATCCAGTTTTGTGAAAATCTGTATCTTGCCATACTGGGATTTGGAAATACTGCAGCAGTTAATAAATACTTCTTTCCAGTTGCATTCTTGTGCATTGAGTTGCGTACATATTCTAAAATCTGAAATATTGCTTTTTCCTTTTGTTTATTCAGTTTCCAGTAATGCCAGACCCTCCATCTTGATTTGAATGATAATTGTGGATACCGTAGCAAATTAAGCCAGCGGATTGTGTTTCCTTCGATTCCTGCAAAGATTGCGGACGTATCATTTTCAGGAAACCCCCACAATGTTCCTGGATAACGAATAAAATCAAAATGGATGCCGGTAACCGGGTATTTATTTACAATCTCTGTGCATATATTTTTCAAGTGTTCTTTTACTTGCTGATTTGCTGGATCCAGATAAAGCCCTTCAAGTCCTGAATCTATCCACTCTTTATAAGAATAATCAGCCATGCTTCTTGTACAGACATCTTTTATAAACCATTCTGGATGTGTATAGAGAATGTGATTGGAAGAATCAGGTGGTTCTTTTAAAGACCAGACAAGCAGGGCATTTACCCATGCGTGAACACGGATAGATCTGTTATGGGCAGCATGGATTAGGGAGTCGAGAGGGTCATAGTTCGAACCTGAAATCTTTGATAGATACTGGCTTCTTGGTAAAAGATTTGAATTGTAATATGCATAACCTGCGACTACAACCTGTACATATATGTCGGTTATACCAAGATTTTGTGCAATCTGAAGAATTCGAGGAATTGAATCAGGACTGGCAATAGATACTGCCCTTACCCATAATCCTCGATGAAATCCCTTATGTTCGATATCAAATATCGTTTTTTCAAGCAATTTTTTTGGATGACGAACAGACCGTGTACATCCCGGAATAATTAGCGCAATTATTAGTAATATAAATATTATTTTTTTAATGTAAACAATGCCCATTATTTTTTCCGGCGCCAGTATTTTCGGCGTCTAAGTTTTATAAATATATAGATACCAATTAACACAATAAGAATGGGCCAATCACGGTAAAAGGAAAATATTATAATACCATAGTTTGAAGCCCATATCCAGGCACCAATAGCAATTAAAAAAAATGCAAAAAGCGTTCCACAACCCATGAGACCTCCCTTTTAATAACAAATACCTAAAAGTCCAAAATACCTAAATACTAATTTCTAAATCCTTTACCCCGTGGAATAAATAATGAGTATTCCACAGGGTGAATAATATCAAAATTCAAAGCACAAATTTTTTAAAAATTCCTTGAATTTCCTGATACTCTGATTTTCTGTTATCCTGATTTCCTCTTTTTAAAATATGGTGACATGGTGACAAGGGGACACAATGACATCTTGAGCCACATGGCTTTGAACTTCAATTCTCCAGGTCTCCTTGTCTCCCTATCTCCTTGTCTTTATTGATATGTCTCCGTGTTCGTTTTTTATTTCGATCTTCGCTTTTGGTTTATTTATTATCCCTTTAAGCCAGTTTCCCTTTTTTTCTTCTTCTTTTAATTCAAATTCGCATGTGATTTCGCCATGTTTTGTCTCGAGTTCAATTTCAGCCTCTATTTTCTTGTTGAGTCTGAGAACAATATCGGCAGTTTTTACCTTAAGTCTTATTTCATCTATTCTTATATAGTCAAGGTCTATATCTCCTGAGACAAGGTCACCAGTCAGGCTACCAGATAATTCTGTGCCTTTTATATCGCCCGAGACTGATGCAATCTCAATTCTGCCTTTGGTGTTGAAGATATTCATATCTCCGGAGATACCTTTGATTTCAAAGTCAGTTGATTCTGGCGCTGTTATCTTTATGTCACCGCTGACTGCCTTTATTTCAAGTGTATCATTCTTCTCTTTTATTCTTACGAAACCGTCTTTTTCAATTTCAATTGTGTCCGTGCTATTTCCGATTATATCAACGTCGCCGCTGATCCCTTTAAACTCTATCTTTTTCTTTCTGGGAAATTGTAGAACTTCTTTTGATCCCGGGTGTTTAAAAGATGTGGAAATTGCTGTGGCAATTACTTCAGGAATCGTTTCGATTGAAGCCCATATTCTGTGTCGTCCTTTTTTATGTTTTATATCAGATTGTGACAATGCCTCGAGTAGCCTTGCTGCCTCATCTGAATTGATCTTGCCGTCCTCAAGTAATTTTAAAATCTTTAGTCTTTCATTCAATATACACCTCCACGAATTCGTCTTTTCCTTCATCCGTAATTTCGGCAATCGTGAATTTTCCTTCCTCGCTGACTTCTTCAATTATCTTATCAATTATCTCCGGGGTAAATTCATCGAGAGATATTTTTTTACCATGAATATTTACTTTAAAACCTTCAGGTATTACTTCCTTGAATGCCGCTCCTATTTTTGATGCAAGTTTTAATACACCAATTGGAATATCGACTTTTACTTTTGGATTATCCTTATTTTTATTGTATACGCGTACACGGAAGAATTTTGTTTTTCCTTCGGATTCCTTTAACGCCCCTAATAATCGATCTGCTTGTTCAGGGGTTAGTTTTCCTTCAGCAACCATACTTAATATTTTTTTTCTTTCTTCAGACATAAATCTCCTTATTTTAGAAGGGTAAGAAGGCTGATACAAGGCAGAAGAAGGTGATTAAAGGCTTCATTGTTTCTTGCCATCATAGCCCTCTTGAGCCATTTTTGAGCCTTTTTATTATATGCTTTACCAATCCTATAATTCCAATTACAATCAATATTACGGGCCAGTCACGACGCCAGGCAACATGAATTACTCCAAGATTAGAGAGCCATATAATCAATCCAACTGCGATCAATATAATACCACCAGTTATTCTGTGAAAATAAAATCTCATTTTTTTCTCCTTTGTTTTAATATAGCTACAGCCTCATCAACTGACAATTTTCCCTGGGACAAGGCATCAAGCGGGTCTTGTTTTTCTTCAATAGGGGAGAGTTTCAGGTTCTTTAACAAATCATCTATTTTTGCCTTTATTGTTGGATAAGAAATGCCGAGTATCTTTTCGATGTCAGTTATCTTACCCTGGGTTCTCACGAATATCTTTAAAAATTCATAATCATCTTCTGGTAACTGACAGAACTCGCATGGTGAAAAATCCTTTTTCACCCTTAAATCACATTTTGCGCATTTTAGTTCACTTATGACCATTTTCTCTCCACAGGATGGACAATTAAAGATTTTTAATTGCATGATATATTATAATGAAAAATTTCAATTTGTCAAGGGTTAAAATGCAATAAACTTAAGATTTTTGAATTTAAATCTTAAATTTATTGATTACATAGATACATATATAGATGATATAAATAAAGTCTTGAGAAATGGGGACTTTTTGATTTGTTGATACACAGATAAAAGGAAATAAGGCAATTTAGGGCTGTTGTATGGGGCGGTACACCCCTAGGCTGTTGTATGGAGTGCTTTTTGGCTAAGGATTTTCTGATTTGTTATTTAGAATTTGGAATTTGTTTGGAATTTGTAATTTGGATTTTGGAGCTTGCCTGCCCCGTGAAATGCGAAGCATATTTCACTGGGGTTCTTGGTTCTTGTCCCGATTTATCATATTAATTCTTTATATAAGAAAATCGAGGATCCCGCAGAGCGGGAGAGCTT
>JAGMEL010000052.1 GCA_023128195.1 Caldifarciminota bacterium
AATCAGATAAACTAAACCCCGTTAGAGATAAATAGCAAGATATTATGTTCTACACGTATGTCCTTCAGATTTAATTTTCTAACGGGGTTAAAACGTTTTCTATCTCTAACGGGGAAAAAAACCAGATAAACCAAATCACCGTTTCATAAATCATTCCTACTTCCATACCAAGCCTACTATCCATCTTTTTGCAGATTTCTGAAAAAGGCCCAGAAATCTCTGTAATCTTTATATTATCTCCCTGCCCCGTGAAATAAAAGAAAACTGCTAAAAAAATAGGAACGAAATATGGGATATTTACATTCAATACAGTAAAACCATATTCTATGTTCATATTTCACGGGGTGAATAATCAAGAGAGCTCGGAAATAGGTTTTCAGAGCTCTCTTTTTGTCATGATTGACAAAATAAGCAGGACATGTATAATCATTAAGAATGGTTAGAATAAAAGAAGAATACATTGACGATCTAACCGGGCTCTATAATCGGCGTTATCTTCTTACATTGATACCCGGGCAACTCGAAGAAGCTCAGCGTAAAGACATTCCTTTATCAATAGTTTTAATTGATCTGGACCATTTTAAAAATGTTAATGATACCTATGGTCATACTCGTGGTGATGTGGTACTTAAAGAATTCGGTATATTTATCAAGGCATTATTAAGAGCGGATGATACAGTATTTCGTTATGGTGGTGATGAGTTTGTCTGTATCTTGCCCAATGCCGATTATGAACAGGCAAAAATGATATCCCAGCGTTTTATCGAGCAATGTCGAATTAAAGAGTTTGTCCAGATAAGATTAACCTTGAGTATTGGGATAGCGTCGTGTCCTCTGGATGCTCGGGATTGGCAAACACTTTTTGAGATTGCAGACAGGAATCTGTATAGTGCCAAGAGGCATGGTCGGGACCGGATTGGTATTTTTGAAAAAGAGGAGAAAACATTGATTATTCCGACTGAAGAGACGGTTGGACGCGATTCAAAGCTCATGGAGATTAGAGGATTTATTAGGCCGATATTTGAGGGTAATGGTGGTGCGGTATGTATCAGTGGTGAGGTTGGTGTTGGTAAAACAAGATTAGTTCAGGAGATTGAAAAGGATTCCGATTTTCAAGATATTCAATTTTTGAAGAGTAATTTATCAGCCACAACAAAAGCGATTCCCTATTATCCTTTCCGGGAGATTATTCGTGCAGTGATTAAAAAAGCAGGTGAAGGAAGTATTTTTGAAATACCCCAGGCATATCAGATTGAACTCGTTAAGATAGTGCCTGAATTATCTGGTAGAGCAGACCAGGTAAATGAACACATTTTTATGCTCGATAAGTTTCGTCTTTTTGAGGGAGTACGGAGATTTTTGTCGTTGTGTGCTTCAAAAACACCGATCTTTATATGTTTAGATAATATTCATTGGGCAGATAATGGTTCAATGGAACTCCTCCATTATTTAATCAGGGCATTAAAGAATAGTTCTATTTTTTTCTTTTTTGTCTATCGTGTTGAAGAAGCAAGGAGTAGCTCATTTCAAAATATATTGCATTTGATGATGCATGAGGGTTTATATGAGAGGGTGGTTCTTGAACCCTTGGAGCCTGCTGATGTTGCGCGTATGCTTTCCTTGATGATAGATGACATCCCACCTTCCGAACTCATCGATTACATATTCAAGGAGACGGGTGGTAATCCGTTTTTCATTGAAGAGTTAATGAAATCATTAGAAACATATGATGCATTCATCTGGAGTAAAGACAAGTGGATATTTGATAAAAGTAGAAAGGCTGTTATTCCTTACTCGGTTGAGGGTGTGGTTGATAGGAAATTGGGTATGCTAAGCACCGAGGCATGTAGCCTGTTGGAATATGCGGCAGTAATGGGGAGAGAATTTGACTTTGCTTTTTTACGTGACATAACAAAAATGAATGAGGGTCAACTTTTTGATTTAATGGATGAGATATTGGGCATGAGGTTATTGAAAGAGAGCAGGGGAGAACAATATTATTTTTCAGAGGAAATACTGAGAGAGATAATTTATCGCCAGATAAGCAGAGTTAAATTAAAACATTATCATCAAGCAATCAGTGAATGGTTATTAAACTTTTATAAGGGGCGTACTGAGGAAGTAATTGAGGAATTAGCGCACCATATTTATTTAAGCGGAGACAGAGAGAGGGCTTTAGGGTATTGTATTATTGCCGGTGATAGAGCAGGGGACGCTTATGCAAATCAAGATGCTATCAGATTCTACACTCAGGCAATTGAATGTTTAGATGACAAAACAATGTCAGGTAGAGAATTGGAAAAGATTAGCTGTTTAAAGAAAAGAGCTAAGGTATTAAATTTAATTGGGGAGAATGAGAAGGCAACAAAGGGTTTGGAAGAGGCGATCAGTAAGGCGCAAGAGATAGATAACAGGAAAGAAGAAGCAGATTGTCTTATTGCGTTTTGTAAGGTCTACCAGGATACGGCTCAATACAAGGAAGCTGCAGAAAAGGCAGAAAGAGCACTTGAAATTTATCAAGAATTAAAAGATGAAAAAGGTAAGATAGAAGGTCTTAACAATATCGGCATTGCTTATTGGAATCTTGGTGAATATTCTAAGGCATTAGAATATTACAAAAGTTCGTTGGAGATAACAAAAGAGATTTGTGATCGAAAAGTTGAAGCGAAGAATCTTAACAATATTGGTATCATTTACTGGAATCTTGGTGAATATTCTAAGGCATTAGAATATTACAGGAGTTCGTTGGAGATAACAAAAGAGATTGGTGATCGGAAAGTTGAGGCAATGAATCTTAACAATATCGGTATCATTTATGGTGATCTTGGTGAATATTCTAAGGCATTAGAATATTACAGGAGCTCGTTGGAGATAACAAAAGAGATCGGTGATCGAAAAGTTGAGGCAATGAGTCTTAACAATATCGGCATCATCCATGGGTTTCTTGGTGAATGTTCTAAGGCACTCGATTTCTATCAGCGTTCCTTGAAAATAACAGAAGAGATTGGTGCTCGAAGAGTCAAAGCGATGAGTTTCAACAATATCGGCGTCATTTATAGAATTCTTGGTGATTATTCTAAGGCACTTGATTTTTATCAACGCACATTAAAAATAGCGGAAGAAATTGGTGACCGCCCGACCGAAGCAGAGAGTCTTGTAGGAATTGGGAATATATTTATTGAGACAAGGGAATTTACATCTGCTAAAAAATATTGTACCAGGGCACATTCGCTTGCCCAGGAAATCGAATCAAGGCCGATTCTTGCTAAAATCTATCTCAGTTTTACTGCACTCTATTTAGAAAGGAATAACCTGGTTGAAGTAAAAAGAGGATTGGACAAAATCCTGACCTTTGCTGATGAACTTTCCTCAAAAGA
>JAGMEL010000053.1 GCA_023128195.1 Caldifarciminota bacterium
ATAGGGCAAAATCTTCTTTTGAGGAATCAATATCGATCTTTAAACAAATCAAAAACATTTTTGGTTTTGCTCAGGTTTATTATTATGAGGGTTTAATGTTTAACAAATCAGGTAATGAAGCTGAGGCAAAAAAGTATTTCACCAAAGCGGTGGAAATGTTTAAAAAACTTGGTGCAAAAGCATGGATTGAGAAGGTGACACGGGAACTGGGGACAAGGAGACAAGGGGACACGGGGACAGGGAGATAAGGAGAAAAAGGAAGTTTTGAAGTTAAGAAGTTGGGAAGATGGGAAAAAGGGAGAGAAATGTCAAATGACAAATGAGAAATGTCAAATGAATCCCGTTCTTGTTTGAGGGTCGTGGGTAAATCCCGCCTATAACTGCAGACACGCTACGCTGAAGACACGCTTTCGGCTGGAGTCACGTTTCACTGGAGAACTGAATTAACTAAATTCACCCCGTTAGAGCTGAAAAAGATAATTATTGCACAATCAGAAAAGTTATATACGCAAGATGATATACTATGTTTATTTATTAGCTACATCTGTTCATCTCTAACGGGGTAAACTAGATCAACCAGATAAACCAAATCACCGTTGTAAAATTTGTTGCCTCAATATTCCTGATTTTTTAAAAATACTCTGTGTAAATCAAAATATTTCTTAGATCTTGGATCAAATCTCTTGACTTAACCTCTTTTAATAGTTATAATAAATTATATGGGTAATTAACAGAGAGGAGTATGCTCGATTGTTTACATATAATTATGGGTATGATTTTAACAAATAAATTGTTAAAATGAATAAAATAGCAAAAGAATTTATTGATGATTTAACCGGCCTCTATAATCGGCGGTATCTTTATATAAAAGCACCCAGGAAGATTGAAAAAACTCAAGAGATGGGTATACCTTTATCAATAGTTTTAATTGACCTTGATCATTTTAAGAATGTAAATGATACCTATGGACACCGGCGGGGTGATGTGGTGCTCAAAGAATTTGGTTTATTTATTAAAACCTTATTAAGAGCGGATGATACAGTATTTCGTTATGGTGGTGATGAGTTTGTCTGTATATTGCCCAATGCCAACTACGAGCAGGCAAAAAGGATTTCCCGGCGTTTTGTAGAACAATGTCGAATCAATGAGTTTGCCCAGCTAAGATTAACCATGAGTATTGGTATTGCTTCATGTCCTCTGAATGCCAAGGACTGGTTAGGGCTTTTTGAGATTGCAGATAGAAATCTGTATAGTGCAAAGAGGCATGGCAGGGACCGGGTTGGTATTTTTGAGAAAGAAAAAAAGGGTTTAATTATTCCGACAAAGGAGATTATTGGACGGGATGAAGAAATAGTTAAGTTCAAGGAACTTATCGACCCAATATTTAGTGGTAGTGGTGGTGCAGTATGTATTAGTGGTGAGGTTGGTGTTGGTAAGACGAGATTAGTACATGAGATTATAAGAGATTCTGATTTTCAAGATATTCAGTTTTTGAATAGTAATTTATCAGCCACGACAAAATCAATTCCCTATTATCCTTTCAGGGAGATTATCCGCACCGTGATTAAAAAACAAGGTGAAGAAAGTCTTTTTAAAATACCCCGGGCATATCAAATTGAGCTCGTAAAGATAGTGCCTGAATTATCTGATAAGTCAAAGGAAGTAGATAAAGATATTTATATGGTTGATAAGTTTCGTCTTTTTGAGGGGGTGCGAAGGTTTTTGGCATTGCAAGCTTCAAAAGTACCTTTGTTTGTATGTTTGGATAATATTCATTGGGCAGACCACAGTTCTTTAGAGCTTTTTCACTATCTGGTCAGGGTTCTAAAGGACAGTTCTGTTTTTTTCTTTTTTGTCTATCGTGTTGAGGAGACAAAGCATAGTTCTTTTCAAAATGTATTGCAATTGATGGCGCGTGAGGGTCTCTATGAAAAGATTGATCTTGAACCCCTTCAGACTGCTGATGTTGCGCGTATGCTTTCATTGATGATAGATGGTATTCCACCTTCGGAACTTACCGAGTATATATTTAAAGAGAGCGGAGGTAATCCCTTTTTTATCGAAGAATTAATGAAATCCGTGGAGATAAATGGTGCGCTCATCTGGGATAAGGATAAGTGTGTATTTGATAAAGGTAAGAAAGTTGTGATTCCTTATTCAGTAGAGGGTGTTATTGACAGGAAATTGGGTATGATGAATAAAGACGCACGTGATTTGTTAGAGTATGCAGCAGTCGTAGGCAGAGAGTTTGATTTTTCTTTTTTGCGGGATATAACCAAGATGAATGAGGGTCATCTTTTTGATATGATGGATGAGATATTGGGCATGAGGTTATTAAAAGAGAGTGAAGGAGAGCAATATCGTTTTTCTGAGGATATAATTAGAGAGATAATCTATCAACGGATAAACAAAATTAAGTTGAGGCGTTATCATCAGGTAGTTGGCGAAAGGTTGTTGAATTCGTATAAAGATCGTATTGAAGAGGTGGTTGAGGAGTTATCAGATCATTTTTATGTAAGCGGGGATCAAAAGAGGATAATAGAATATAGTATGATTGCTGCAGATAGAGCAAAGTCTTCTTATGCAAACCAGGATGCAATAAGATTTTATAGTAGAGTGTTTAAGTATTTAAAAGACGAAATAATTGAAGACAGAGAGTCAAAAGAAATTGAGTGTTTGAATAAGAGAGTTAAGGTATTAGAATTAATTGGAGAGAATGAGAGGGTGATTGAAGATTTAGAAGAGGTAGTAAAAAAAGCGAAAAAGATAGGTAACAAGAAAGAAGAGGCAAATTGTCTTGTTGCTTTTTGTGAAGTTTACCGCAACAAAGCTCAATATAATAAAGCTGTACAGAAAGCAGAGAAAGCACTCGAGATTTACCGAGAACTGAATGATAAGAAGGGTGAGGCATCGAGTTTCACTCATATTGGCAGTTCATACTGGTGTCGTAGCAAATATCCTAAGGCATTAGAGTTTTTCCAGAAGTCATTAAAAATACAAGAAAAAATTGGTGATCGCACAGGTGAGGCAACAAATTTCAACAGTATTGGTATTGTGTATGGCGAGACTGGCGAATATTCTAAAGCATTGGATTTTTTCCAGAAGTCATTAGAGATAAAAAAAGAGATTGGCGACCGTAGAGGTACGGCAGCAAGCCTGAATAACATCGGTATTGTTCATGACCATCGTGGTGATTATTCAGAGGCATTAGATTTTTTTCAGGGTTCATTGAAGATAATCAAAAAAATTGGTGACCGCAGAGGTGAGGCACTAATTCTCAACAATATCGGCATTAGCACCCGCTGTCTTGGCAAATCTTCTAAGGCATTGGAGTTTCACAAACAGTCATTAAAAATAAGCGAAGAGATTGGTGACCGTAGAGTCGAGGCAGCATGCCTTATCAACATTGGTATTATTAATGATAATCTTGGTGAATTTTCAAAAGCATTAGAGTCTTACCAGTGGTCATTAAAAATACAAAAAGAAATTGGCGACCGTGAGGGTGAAACAGCAAGCCTTTTAAGTATAGGTAAAATTTTTACAGAGAAAAATGATTTTTCAAATGCTGAGAAGTATTATAATAAAGCCCTTTTGATTGCCCAGGAAATTAAATCGAAGTTGCTTCTTGTTGATGTTGGTCTTGATATTACCTCACTCTATTTGGCAAAGGGTAACCTGACTGATGCCAAAAAGAGCTTAAAGCAAGCTTTATCTATTGCGGATGAACTTGGTTCAAAGGTGATAAAAGCTGGTGTTCTATGTCTTACTGGCCGTCTTTATACAAAAGAGAAAAAGTGGGATAGAGCAAAATCTTCTTTTGAGGAATCAATATCAATTTTAAAAGAAACAAAAGACACTTTTAGACTTGCCGAGGTTTATTATTATCAGGGTTTAATGTTCAAAGAATCTGGGGATAAACCCGAGACGAAAAAATATTTTACCAAAGCAATGAGAATATTTAAAAAAATTGGCGCAAAAGCATGGATTGAGAAGGTGACACGGGAACTGGGGACAAGGAAACAAGGGGACAAGGGGACAAGGAGACAAGGAGAAAAAGGAAGTTTTGAAGTTAAGAAGTTGGGAAGATGGGAAAAAGGGAGAGAAATGTCAAATGAC
>JAGMEL010000054.1 GCA_023128195.1 Caldifarciminota bacterium
TGGGATTTGGAGTTTGGGATTTGGGATTTAATTATATTTATGGCATTAATTAATTACGCATCAAGAGAAATAAACGCTAAGATTGTATATTATGGTCCTGGCCTGGGTGGGAAGACCACAAATATTAGATACATCTATAGTAAGTTGAATCCTTCTATTAAAGGAAAATTGATAAGTTTAGCCACGGAACTTGACCGAACGCTGTTTTTCGATTTTTTGCCTGTTGATCTTGGGACCATAAGGGGGTTTAAAACGAGATTCCATCTTTATACAGTTCCTGGTCAGGTTTTTTATAATGCCTCACGTAAATTGATCCTTAGGGGAGTCGATGGAATTATATTTGTCGCAGATTCACAGATTGAACGATTTGATGAAAACTTAGAGTCATTGGATAATATGCAGGATAACTTAAAGACCTATAATTTAAATTTAGAAAAAATTCCATTTGTTTTTCAATATAATAAAAGGGATTTACCTAACATCACCTCAGTAGAAGAATTACAAAAGGTTTTAAATCCTCAGAAGGTACGCGCTTATTTTGAAGCTGTTGCAACTCAGGGGATTGGTGTTTTTGAGACATTGAAAGAAGTATGTAAATATGTGCTTAAAGATCTGGCATAGTCGATTCAACAATAGATAATAATGTCTTCACAAATCTGCAGTCGATGTAGAAAAGTAATAAATCCTGGTGATTTATTCTATCGTTTGACTATTAAGGTCTTTGCTGATTTTGATGGTGTAATCAACATTAAAGATAGAAAAATAGATTTAGATAAGGAATTCGAAAAAATAAAATCCTGTCCCGAGGATTTACTTGAAGAAGAAGTATATAAAGAATTCGATTTCATTCTGTGTCCAAGATGCAAAGAAATATACTGTGCCAATCCTTTATATTTACCATTGGGCGAAATAAAGATCGACGATAATGTTTAGGAATAAATACAGTACAACATCACTGCGTTCGCAGCACCACTGCGTTCGCAGTATCACCTTTAGTTCGCGCAATTACGTTCTGTCATGTTTTGGCGAGGGGAACGATCCTGCAAGCCCCGAAGGGGCGATCCTGCATTTAAAACCATGACCTTTATTCATTTACATAACCACACAGAATACTCATTGCTCGATGGTGCAATGAAGATTGATCGACTTACTGAGCTTGCAGCAAAATACAAGATGCCAGCCCTTGCAATAACTGATCATGGCAATATGTTTGGTGCGATTAAGTTCTATAAAAGTGCACATAGACGAGGCATAAAACCAATAATAGGTATTGAAACATACATTGCACCCAGATCAAGATTGGATCAGTCAAAAAATATACGAATTCCAGAATCTTCGTTTCATTTGACCCTTTTATGCGAAGACGAAACAGGATATAAAAATTTAATAAAGTTGTCATCATTAGCCTATCTTGAGGGGTTCTATTATAAGCCAAGGATAGATAAAGAAATTTTATCGCAATATCACAAAGGATTAATAGGTTTATCAGGTTGTCTTAAAGGAGAAATACCATATAAAATTGGTATGGGTGATATTAAAGGTGCTAAAAAATCTCTTCAAGAATATCAAGATATTTTAGGCAAAAACAATTTCTATATTGAAATAATGAGACTGGGTATTAAAAAAGAAGAAAGAGTTCATAAAGAATTAATCAATCTTGCGAATGAATTTGATGCACCTCTTGTTGCAACAAATGACTGCCATTATTTCTATGCGGATGATTATAAAGCCCATGATGTTCTTTTATGTATCGGGACAAAAAAAACATTATCTGACAGAGAACGCCTACGTTTTGAAACGCATTATGCTTATTTTCGTTCACCCAAGGAAATGGCAAAACTATTTGAGGACTTACCTGAGGCAATTACAAATACAAGATTGATTGCTGAAAGATGTAATCTAAAGATTGATACTTCAGGAAAAGATGTGAAACTTCCAACTTTTCCAAGACCACAAAATTTTGAGACCGATTTTGACTATCTCAAATATTTAACATTTGAAAATGTAAAACATCGATTTGACAGGACAACTCCGGGTATCGAGGAGAGATTGAGATATGAATTAGGGATTATTAAAAAGATGGGGTTGTCAGGATACTTTCTCATCGTGCGGGAGATTGTTGAGTTTGCTCGGGAAAAAGGGATTCCGGTTGGACCAGGTCGAGGTTCAGCAGTTGGCAGTCTGGCATTATATTCCCTTGGTATAACTGATGTGGATCCCTTGAAATACAATCTTATTTTTGAAAGATTTCTCAACCCTGATCGACTTAGTCTGCCTGATGTTGATGCTGATTTTGGCGATACGAGAAGGGATGAGATAATAGATTTTATTAAAAAGAGATATGGTGAAAAGAATGTTACGCAGGTGATCACCTTTGGTACAATGCAGGCACGGGCTGTGCTCAGGGATGTAGCCAGAGTTATGAGTATACCTTATGGTGAAATCGATCGTATAGCAAAACTCATTCCATTTCACAAGAGTATTGATGAGGCAATAAATGAAGTTAAGGAGCTCAAGACCCTTATTGACTCCAAGGAAGAATACAAAGAATTGGTAGATATTGCCAAAAAACTGGAAGGAATTGCCCGCCATCCAGCTACCCATGCTGCTGGTGTAGTAATTACACCCAAGGAACTGGTTGAATATGTGCCACTATTCAGAAGCCCGGACCGGGGCGAAATTTCTACACAATATGCAAAAAATTCTCTGGAAGACATTGGAATACTCAAGATGGATATATTGGGTCTACGAACCCTGACCGTTATTGATAACACGCTTAAACTTATTGGCAGGCAGGTTGGAAACATCTCAATCTATGATAAGGAGACCTATGATATGCTCAAGCGGGGTGAGACAGTCGGTGTCTTTCAACTTGAGAGCCAAGGCATGCAAGAGATTCTGAAGAGCTTCAAACCCGAGAATTTTGAGGATTTAATTGCAGTAATTGCTCTGTATCGACCCGGACCCATGGGTAATATACAGAAAATGATCGAGAACAAGAATAACCCGAGAAAGATCAGATATCTACATCCTTTATTAGAACCGATTCTAAAAGAAACCTATGGTATGATTGTATATCAGGAGCAGGTTATGCGTATTGCTTCAACCGTTGCTGGATTCACTATGGCTGAAGCTGATACACTGCGTCGGGCAATGGGCAAGAAAATTCCTGAACTCATGAATGAAACAAGAGAAAAATTTATCTCGGGTGCTTGTGATAAAGGTCTTGTAGCCAGTGTTGCTGAAGATATATTCAATAAGGTTGCGCCCTTTGCAGGTTATGGTTTTAATAAATCACATGCTGCTGCTTATGCGGCGTTGGCTAATCAAACGGCCTATCTTAAATGCCATTTTCCACAAGAATTCTTGATTTCTTTATTGAACAGCGAGATAAATGATACTAAAAGATTATGGATTTTAATACGTGAAGTAAGAAGAATGGGAATGAAGATTTTAGCGCCTGATATAAACAAAAGTATTTATGAATTTAAAAAAGAAGGATCTAATATAAGATATGGTCTTGGTGCCTTGAAAAATCTTGGAAAACCAATTGTTCAAACGATTCTTAAAGAAGTGCAGCGCGGTCCATTTACATCATTCTTTGAATTTCAAGCGCGAGTAAAGGGTTTGAATAAAAAATCTTTAGAATCTCTTATAAAATCCGACGCATTCCGTGAGTTTGAACCCGATATAAATAAATTATTAAAGATTTTTACGAAAAATGAGGATGTGTTTGGTAGACAAGGTGTTCTTTTTGATGATTATAATGAAAATGATACGAAAAGACCAGAAAATACTAAAGATGTTGACCAGGATAATATATTGTATCAAAAAGAGGCTTTTGGATTCTATTTTTCCAAACATCCATTAGAAAATTATCAGGAAGAATTTTCTGCACTAGGGTTATTACCGATAAATGATCTTAGTAGTGTAAAAAATGGTGATTATATAATAATAGGCGGGCTGCTAAATTCAAAAAAGGTAAAAAAAGACAGAAAAGGGCGTAATTATGCCATTGTGAATTTAGAGGATTTTGAAGGTGCTATAGATGTATTTATTTTTTCAGACAATTTTGATAAATATTCACATATATTGAAAGTAGATACTCCATTAATAATTAAAGGTCGGATTTCAGGTGATGAAGACAGGAAAAGCATAAGGGCAGAGAATATTATCTTGTTTAAAGAAGCCAGGCACCATTATAAGAAGATATATATTAATATTGATAGTAATAAACTTCCTGAACATGATCTTAAAAAGTTGTATGAGTTGATAAATAATAATAAAGGTGAATGTGAAATTTGGTTTAAAGTGAATGGAAAAGAAGAATCTCGAAAATTTAGGTCGCGCACAATGAAAATAAAACCAGAACCAAAGGTAATTGATAAAA
Organism: Caldifarciminota bacterium; assembly: GCA_023128195.1. Lineage (GTDB taxonomy): Bacteria > Hydrothermota > Tepidihabitantia > SM23-42 > SM23-42 > SOIY01. The sequence goes on from JAGMEL010000054.1 coordinate 4,391, forward strand.
TCAAAGATATTGTTGGTGATATGTCTCTAAATATATACGGCAAAATATGAGTATAAAAAGGCAAAAAAAGGCACAACATGGCTCAAAAAGGCTCGAGAGGGCTTTAATGGCCGCCAATTATAGCCCTTTTATTAAGGAGGTTAGATGGTTTTAATCCTATTTTTCTTTAATCTATATTATGTTGATCAACCTTATCCAGATGTTTTAGAACATGGTGAATTTGAACTTCAACTTCGTTTTGGTCCGGGCGGAGAGATTCTAGGGTTTTTTAATATTGGTGTTCTAAATAGATTTGGATTTGGGATAAGTTATGGTGCTTCTAATCTTATTGGTGCTGGTGATCCAAATTTCTATGAGTTACCAGGTGTTCAGGTAAAGATTGCGGTAATTGAACAAGGATTTGCAGTACCACAGATTTTATTTGGATTTGATAACCAGGGTTATGGCGGATATGACAGTGCAAGGTATGTAATTATGTCCAAAGGTCTATATTGTCAAATAGGAAAGACGCTTTCTTGGCCAAATATAGAATTTGTTCCGAGCTTTGGTATAAACTATTGTTTTGAAAAAGATAATAGATTCGATTTATTCTTTGGAATGAAAACTCTATTTGGTTCAAGTACGTCTTTAATGATCGATTATACGCCAAATCTAAAGGATGATCTCGATCAAAACAAAGGTTATTTAAATATGAGCCTTAAATTCATTTTTTATGAAGAATTGTTCTTTGAAGTTGCCTTACGTGATCTTCTTGATAACAGCCCAGAAGACCTGCAGTTAAATAGAATGATCAGACTCGGGTATAAACAGATTTTTTAGCAATGTTTCACGTGAAACATTCTACTATAAATTATTCAAGGAGGTATTTATGATTAAAGAATTAACTGATGGTAATTTTCATCAGGAAGTTGAGAAATCGGAAATCCCATATATTGTGGATTTTTGGGCAATTTGGTGTGCACCTTGTTCAATGGTTGCTCCTGTATTAGAAGAAATTGCTAAAGAACAGGAAGGAAAAGTTAAAATAGGCAAGATTAATGTGGACAATGAGATAAAAATAGCAAATGAATATACGATTCAGAATATACCGACTGTTATTATATTTAACCAAGGTAAAGAAGTTGAAAGAATAATTGGTGCAGTTCCTAAAGATCATATTGAAAAAAAGTTAAAAAAATATATAAGCGAAAAATAATAAGAATAAGGAGAAAAAATGATTAAAAATCTATGGAAGATTGTATTAATTCTCTTGATATTTTTTGTTGTTTGTACAACTAAAGATCAGGAACAAGGAAAGACTTCAAATAACAGAGATTTTACACTGACAACGATTGATAATGAAGAAATTACTCTGTCAAAATTAAAGGACAAGGTTGTGCTCATTGATTTTTGGACTACGTGGTGTGCACCTTGTAGATATAGTATACCTGTTTTCATAAAACTTTATAATAAATTTCATGAACAGGGATTTACTGTTCTTGGTATAGGGCTTGAAGAAAAAGCACCGTTGGAAACTTATAGAAATCAACATAATATTCCCTATCCAATTCTCATTGGAAATAAAGAAGTTGCTCGAGCATTTGGTGTTCAGGCAATTCCGCATATTTTTATTATTGATAAAAAAGGTAAAATAAGAAAAACACAACTCGGGTTTTCCCCAGGATTAGAGGCTGATTTTGAGACTTTGATTGACTCATTAATAAAAGAATGAGCCAATAAAATAATAGTCACAGAAAAGTATAATATAAACAGAGATCTTTATATGATTAAACTAACCTTAAATAAAGGATTGCAATTTATTGCAGAAGATGAATATAATCATAAAATTATTATTGATACTGCACAAAATCTTGGAGGTTTTGATCAGGGATTTCGGCCTATGGATCTGCTTCTTGTTGCCCAGGCTGGATGTATGGGTATGGATATAGTTTATATCCTTAAGAAAAAAGGCGGGAAAATCGATAAATTTGAGATATTAATACAGGGACAAAGAGCGCGTGAACATCCAAAAAGATATAAAAAGATAATTGTAAAATTTATATGTGAGGGAGATTATGAACGTAAAGATCTGTTGCGTTCATTTGAACTCTCTAGGGATAAATATTGCGGAGTATCTGCAACATTAAAAGATTGCCCAGAATTAGAATTTCTAATTTAGCAGGTTCATTCTAGAATAATTATTTTAATTTAACAACCTTCTTTAAGAAAAACTCATTATTGTTATTTAAAATACAGAAATAGGTTCCTGTTGGCAATTCTTTGCCATAATCATCAGTTCCATCCCAATACACAGAAACCACAGATTTATTTGGATTACACAGATTAGTAACAGGGAAGGAACGAGCCAGTCTTCCTGTAGCATCGTAAATACTCATTGTGACTTGGCTCTTGGAACTTGGAGTTTGGAATTTGATATTTGTCAGCTTTGAAAATGGATTTGGCGCTATGCTAAAAGAAGTTGTTTTATAGTTCCTTTTTGTTTGTTCCACTCCGATTGGATACTCAAAATCAGCAAAATAAATACTGTAAGGTAGTATTTCTCCTTGTGTCCAGATTAAATATGCACCACAGCAATTCGGAAATCTGATTGGTTCATCAATATTGAATAATGCTCTTAATGAACCTCCATCATACCATCCGCCAGCCCACAGATAATAGAGATTGTAATATATATCAATATAACCTGAGGAATCTTCTTGCCAGAAAAGATAACTCCAGTTTTCACCGACTGTTGAGATAACCGGATACATAGAATGTCCCTGGGTTGGATAACCTCCGCCCGGGTTACCGCCATAAAAAAATGCTTCTAAATTACCGGATGTACTATCTTCCCAGCAAGCAGATAATGAGTCCAGACCATAGCAAAAATCGAGCGAAGGGTGTCGAAGTACATGCCAGTGGTCAGCCAAGGAATATGTTGTTATCCAATTACTTCCTTCTTTATATCGATAAAGTATATGATAAGGCGTGTAAGAACTAGTATCAACACAAGCCCACAATATATATATACGATTATCCGGTTGGAATATACTAATAGATGAATGTGAATTAGTTGCCTGTGCAGAACCATAATCACTTATCCTAAAGGTATCACTAAGAAAACCATTATCGCATGAACGATAAAAGATTTGATTATACCCATCTACATCCTCGGTCCAGGTAATATGGGCAACAAGGCTTGAATCAATCACTAAATCAGGAAGAATAGAATTACCTGATGATTCACTCACATTTATTGGCGGTGCCCAGTCATCAAGACAGTCATAATAGACTTCGTAATTACCACTACCAGAATCAAAATACTGCCACGCAACATGACGGAATCCATATGTATCAACATCAAGTGCTGGACAAATGCCTTCATGAAAAGCAACTGGTGTCTGCCACGAAATACCCTCGTCAGTTGTAAAAATGTAATATACACTATCTGAGGAATGATAAACAATATGAATAGTGTCACTCATCCACTCGCCATTCTGCGTTACAATCTTGTGGCTGTTATTAAATGCAGTTGCATCGAATGAATTGGATGTAGTAACAAAGTGATATTGGGCACGGGTATACACACAGCATATAATAATACAAAACAAACACTTTTGTTGTATAGACATATTATACCTCCAATATATTATACTATGATTAAACTTTTTGTCAAGGGCGATTTATGAGCTCTCTGATCTATTAATCGTTTTGTCATTTAGGCAATTGACAAAACGATGAAACGAGCTGACGATCGGGTTTGTTAAGATGCTCCTTCTTTCTGGTTTAGTTCTGATATAGTTGACATATTGAAAAGCATAGCTATTATAGATTGTGAAACGTGCAGAGCAAGAAAAATTAAAGATGTCTGCTGTTAAAGAACAGCAGACATCTTTGGGAAAATTGTTTTAGAGACGCAAATTATGATTATAAATCACTCGGTAATAAAGACTGGTCAAAGTTAATAGATAAGCTGAAAAAATATAATGTGAAAAATGTTTTGGACAAAGACACAAAAGATTTTGTCCTGCTTAATGATGGCACACGAAATTATATAAAGGGGAAATTTAAGTATATGCTCTGGCGATACTGTGCTGATAAAGAAATTAAAGACCTGTGCAAAGATTTTGCTATTATTGAATTTAATGCAAGGAAAAATGGCAGGCGGAATGTATGGATAAAGAAAAAATCTTAGAATTTTTTACAATATTTATGTGCATTATTTGGAATATTGGTTTTAGTATGCTAGAATTCCGATATTTTTCTTTTGATTTGATTGGTTTGAAATCTTAACTTAGTACCGACTCTATTATATAGTGATAACGAAGAGAGGAGGAAGTAATGAATCAACGAGTTTTCCAATATCGAGTGTTGCTTTTATTATTTGTTCTTACGTGTAGTCTTGCTGCAGGTACTTCAGGTCAGGTACATAGTGGCACGTTATCTGTTGACGAAATCCAGGGAATGTATGAAATGATCCGTGTTATATCATTTGATTCGACTAAAATACTACACATCGATACATGTATTTTACAGAGGGACGTAGGTCGGTTTGTCTTTGAATCAGGTTCTTTGTATTTCCTTGAGTCTGTGTGTAATAGAGTAATTGCTGCATATTTCAAGGGGAAAGGTATTTTCCAACTGACAACAGATAACACAATAGAAAGGCAACAATTACAAAGATTTACGGATGAAGATAACATCGAGCAAAAGTTTGAACGAGCCTTCTTTGTATTTACTGATAGTACTTATGAGCATTTCACTGCGCAACAAGCAACAATGACGCAGGCATTTGATCATAAGATTGCTAAAGAAATAGAAGAATTCAGGAAAAAAATCCGAGAATACTTTTTCTCGAATACGGATGCTCGTATATTGTGTGACTTGGCAACAAGTAAATATGGTCATATGTTTCAGGTTTATTTTGAATGTCCGAAATCAATAGAGTTTTGTTTTTCAGTTGACCCGCTACAAAATGAAGAAGTTGATCTTATCCGATACAAAAGGGCAAAGCATAAAAAATGGGCAGAATTTGAGACGTGGTATTCTGCGCTTGCTCAAGATACTTGTATGCGGTATGACTATGCATTCGATATTAGACATATAGATATCGATGTCTCTATTGGTTCCAGGCAGATACTTTCGGCAACGACTAACCTTAATTTTACCAGCCTTGTTGATGGTGCGCAGGTCGTTCCAATGAGGCTTGCACCTGAACTTCGTGTCACAGCAGCTGTTAGTGGAGCAGATTCTTGTTTTTTTATTCAGGAGGCTAAGGAGCAAGATGCAATGTTATGGGTAATATTTCCTGCTCCATTAAAAAGAGATACCTTGTATGAACTTACACTTGTCTATTCTGGCAAAGATATTGTGCAAGATGTTGGAGGGAAGAATTTTGTGGTTAATCGAAGAACGTCCTGGTATCCGAATTTTGACGCAAACTGGCCGGACCCAGCGCGTTTTACTATGAAATTTGCGGTTCCAGAGAAAATGACACTTCTGAGTACAGGCAAGTTACTTCGCACATGGAAACAAGATAAGATTGCTTACTCAGAATGGGATAGTGAAATAGAATACACTGTTGTAGGATTTAATTACGGTAAATTTTCAAATGTACGTGAAAAGAGTTCATTATGTGAAGTTGACTGTTATACAAACAATTATCTGTCTGATGATTTGCATGAGATCCGTAGAATCCTTGAACAGAACAGGGCGTTGCAGGCTGAACTGATGATGCTTCCGCAGGAATTGACTACGGATAAATTAGGTAAAAGAGCCGCCATAGAAAGTCGTAATGCATATGAAGTATATGTACACTTTTTTGGAGAAATCCCTTTTCAGAAAATAACAGTTTCCCAACAACCACAGGCATCATTCGCCCAAAGTTGGCCTCGACTTATTTATTTACCCTTCACGGCATTTTTGAGGGAATCGGTTTTAGAACGACTTTTCGGATTACGTCTGTATACAAAATATGAGCTTTTTTATGAAACCATAGCTCCCCATGAAATTGCACATCAGTGGTGGGGACATACAGTGATTATTAATTCATATCATGATGAGTGGCTCAATGAAGGGTTTGCTACGTATTCTACAGCTTTGTATTTCCAAATAGCAGAAGATACTAAAAGTTTTAAAAAGTATATGAATGTGCTAAGAGGAGAAGTACTTAAGAAAGTTGAAAAAGGCAAGCGCGCTACAGAACTCGGTCCAATATGGATAGGTCGAAGACTGAATTCTTTAGATACTCCTACAGGATATATGTTGATTTATTCTAAAGGCGCGTACATACTACATATGCTTCGTATGATGCTTCTTGACTATAAAACAAAAAGTGATGAACGTTTTATCGCAATGATGAAGGATTATGTTAGTATATATTCAGGAAAGATTGCATCGACAGTAGATTTTAAAAGTGTTGTAGAAAAACATTTTTCTGATGATATGACGTGGTTTTTTAACCAATGGGTCTATGGCACTGATATTCCTGTTTACACATTTGATTATTACGTTGATGCGACAGATGATGGTAAGTATCTCCTTACTATTACTGCTCAGCAAAAAGAGGTGTCTCCTGACTTCAAGATGCCGTTCCATTTTGTTGTTAATTTTAAAAACGAACATGCTGTTGTACATATGCTCATCACCGGATCTGAACCAATTAAGAAACAGTTTAAGCTTCCGAGCAAACCGAACTCAATTGAAGCCAATCCCTGGAACGGTGTTTTATGTAAGATTGAAGAATAATCATTCCTAATCCTTGACTTTTCTATCAGTAAACTAATAATCTGTGCATTGAGATTTCTGAAAAAGCCAGAAATCTCTGATTACAGTGATTAACGTAATAGATCTCAGAGATAAAAGTCATGAAATATCACTGTAATCTTTTTCGTATTTTTGTAATCAGGAGAGCGATGAATATTTTTTCAGAGCTCTCGCATTTAGTCCTTGACATTTAATTTAACTTATGTTATAATACGGTCGTTATATAACGAATGTTATAAAAGGAGCTTATTATGCCACGAGAAATAACTTTTACTAAAAAGGATGTAATCCAGGCTGCATTCGAACTTGTGCAAGAGCATGGGTTAGAAACTTTATCTGCACGTAGGGTTGCAGAACATTTAGGATCATCAACAACACCGGTTTACTCATGTTTTGCTTCAATGCAGAAGCTGGAAAGGGCAGTAATCAAAAAGATTCGAGACCTGATGATTGCATATACAGAAAAATCCTATACAGACCGCAGTGATTTGAACATGGGAATCGGTGTTGTCCTGTTTGCCCGCGATAACCCCAGGCTTTTCAGTACCCTGTTTTTAGAAAGTAATCAATTCAAACAAGTAACAGATGAGATTTTTGAATCGTGTGACAAACGCCTGAAGCAGGTTCCAGAATATGATTGCATGTTTGATACTGAAAGAAGACGACTTCTGCATAAACTTGAGATTTTCTCTCATGGACTTGCATCGCGTGCATGTGTCGGCTTACTCGAAAAAGACAGTGATGAGGATATTATTTTCATCTTATGGGAAATGGGTAGAGCATTTATACATGATGCATTCATGAATATTAAGGGTCGCGCTGGTTCTATTCAGAAGCATAGGCACCTACATGATGATTATGGGATAGTCGATTTCAAAACATGGAAAAAGAAGCACTATAGACGTGCAAAAAACAGATGAACAATAAGAACTAATTAGATGAAAGGAGAAATAAGATGTTAAAAGGATTGATAGTTGCATTTCTTAGTTTCTGTACTTTAGGGCTCAGTGCTACAGGCTCTATTGCTGGAAAGGTTGTAGATAAGACTACCCGGGAACCGCTTGCCGGTGCAAACATCATTGTGATGGACACCCAGCTGGGCGCAGCTGCGGATGTGAATGGAGATTTTATTGTCAGGAATATTGAGCCAGGGAGTTATAATATTGAGATTTCAATGTTGGGTTACGAAACCCTTATGAAGAATCGTGTAGTAGTCAAGCCTGGTAAAGCGATTTTCTTACACATAGAACTTAAACAAGAACCTATTCAGATGTCTGGAATAGTGGTGACACCGAGTTTCTTTGAAAAGACAAAAGATGCGGTTGTATCGTCCAGGCGCATGGATTTTGAAGAGATAATCACTCAACCAGGAGGATGTTATGATGTTCAGCGGGCAGTGCAGGCGCTTCCAGCAGTAGTGTCAGGGGCTGATCAGGATAATGAGATTATTGTAAGGGGTGGGAATTATGGCGAAAATCTTTTTGTCATTGACAATATTGAAATTCCGAACCCGAATCATTTTGCCTGGCAGGGTACCGGCGGTGGTCCAATAAATATCATTAATACTGATTTTGTAAGACAAATTGACTTTATGGCAGGAGCATTTCCTGCAAAATATGGGAATAAGGCATCGTCCGTCATGGATATTAAACTGAGACAAGGTGCAAGAGATGGTCTGCATGCAAAGTTTAACATAGGAATGGCTGGTGTTGGGGGAAGTATTGAAGGACCGATAAAGAACGGCTCTTTTTTAGTATCAGCGCATAGAAGTTATCTCTCGCTCATAAAATCGAGTTTTGGCATGACCGCAGTTCCTCATTATTATAATATTCAAGGAAAATTTACTTACGATTTATCACCCAAACATAAATTAAACATACTTGGAATCTATGCTAATGACTGGATTTATATCGAGGATGAAACAGCCCATCGTCACATGGTATCAGATATTACAATAGATGCCAAATCGTATCAATATACATTCGGAGGCAGTCTGGTATCACTTTTCAAAAGAGGATATTCTTCATTTACTTTATCGAGAACCCTGAATTACTGGAATCATTACGTAACTGATACTACTGAGGCACAGGTTTACCATAATTATGCAACCGAAGTAGAGAATACTGCAAAAATTGATATGGTTCTAAGACCTTTTGCAAAAAATGAAATCTCACTCGGGGTTTATCTGAAGAATCCAGAATATGATTATGATACGTGGGCAAAACCAGAGACCTTGTTTATTTATGATCCTGAAACCGGAGAGATTATTGATACTACAGATTATATCTATGGATTGGATGTGAAGAAGCGCGAATCATCATGGAAACGTGGAGGCTATCTTCAGTACAGAAATAATCTCGGAAGAATCCTCACTTTTACTCTTGGATTAAGGTATGACCGATTTGAATACACGGGGAATGCTTATTTTTGTCCAAGGGCAGGAGTAAGTATTCATCTGACAAAGAATACTGATTTCAATCTTGCTTATGGAAAACATTCCCAGACACCGGATTGGTATCAGCTTGCCCTTGATACTGCTAATCACTATCTCAAAAATAAATATACGGATCAATATGTGGTCGGGCTTGAACATCTGTTTGCCGAGGATGTAAAAGGAACAGTTGAAGGTTATTATAAAAAATATCAGGATGTCCCAATACAGAGAGCTTATACAACAAGTGATCCAAATGACTGGGACAAAGTGTATGTAAATAAAGGAGAGGGGTATGCAAAGGGGATTGAGTTTTTCCTACAGAAAAAGGTGAAGCAGAATTTGTGGGGGACATTGAGTTATTCATATTCAATTGCCCGAATGACAGATCCCCGGGATTCCACAATTGAATTCAGTTGGGATTTTGATTATGAGCATGTTTTTACATTAATATCTGGTTACCGGCAAGAATTTAAGGGATTGGGCTGGTTTGAAAACCTGAAAAGAAAGTGGTGGTACAATATAATAAGTCTTATCCCAATAGTTCCTGGAGATGAGACTGAATGCTCTTTTAGATGGCGATACATTGGAGGTAAGCCATACACTTCACAGACATGGCATCCAGAATGGAAACGATGGACCCTTGATGAAGATCAACCAATAAACTCAACGCGAATGGATGCGTATAAGAGATTTGATTTTCACATCAAACGAAGATGGTTTTTTGGCAAATGGAGTCTGATGAGCTATTTAGAAGTAGAAAATCTCTTTAATACACCGAATATCTGGGATTATCAATACCTTGATACTGGAGAAATAGAGACAGTCTACCAATATGGCAGGATGATTATCGGAGGTGTAGTAGTAGAATTTTAATCTTTTTTGTAGACTTACACTGTGGGACCAATACTTGAAAAATTGTGATTCTCATATATAATTAAGTTATATGCAGATTTTACAGTGTGAGAATCTAACGAAGATTTACAGAAATAAAAAGCAAACAGTACGTGCAGCAGACAATATTTCGTTCAGTATTAAAAAAGGTGAACTGGTTGGTCTTCTTGGACCAAATGGTGCAGGTAAGACAACCACGATCAAGTGTTTATGCCGTTTGTTAAATCCGACATCAGGTAAAATACATATTGATGGGTTTGATGTTATTAAGAACCCGCGCATTGCTTATGAAAAAGCTGCTGCAGTCCTGGAAGGCAACCGCAATATTTACTGGCGAATGAGCACAAAAGAGAATCTCAAATTATTTGCCGGGCTTCAAGGTTATTCTTATAAGCAGGTAAAGAACAAGATAGAGGAATTGGTTGAAATTTTCGGTCTTCAGGAAAAGATTAGTACAGAGGCGCGCTTCCTTTCCCGCGGGATGCAGCAGAAACTTGCGATTGCCTGTGCATTGATCAAGAATACTAAGATACTATTTTTAGACGAGCCAACACTTGGTCTTGATGTTGAAGCAATATATGAGGTGCGGAATTTGCTCAAGGGAAAGATATCATCTGAAGGAAAAACAATATTTTTGAGTTCACACAATATGGGTGTAGTTGAGGATGTGTGTAAGCGTGTAATTATAATTAATCACGGTAAGATTGTTGCTGACGAAGAGATAAAGAAAATTAAGGAGTTGTTCAGGGTTAATACATACAGGTTTGAGATTGAAGGGAAGATTGGTGAGCAAATAAAAAAAGAATTCCTTAAGAGATTTCTTGGCGTCAGGTTCTCTACTGATGAATCAAAAACCGAAATTATTATTGATTTAAAAGACTCCATAAGAATATATGAAGTGCTTGAGATTTTGAAAAAAAGAGGTGTTAAATTACTCAACATTCAAAATATCGAACCTGATTTTGAAGAGATTTACCTTGAACTGGTGAAACGTGAAAAATAGGCACTGGAATCTTTTCAAAACTATTTTTATAAAAGAATGGATATCTTTAAAAAGGTATCCATTTAACACAATCTCTGCTATAGTCACAGTTTATTTAGTCTTTCTGCTTTTTTTTCTCGGCTACAAGTTTATCGGGGGAAATCAGGCAACATTTACCAGAACCACCGAAGGATTTGTTGTGGGTTTCTTTATCTGGACATATTCAATTGCTGCTTACTCCACACTTTCCTGGGGTATTATTCAGGAGGCGCGTGCAGGAACCCTTGAACAATTGTATATGACGCCATTAGGTTATGAAACCGTAGCTTTTTATACGATTATTTCGAATTTTTTCTGGAGCCTGGCATGGGTTATCCCAATTCTTCTGTTAATGATGGTTACTACTGGACGGTATTTGCATTTTGATTTCATCACGCTTATTCCGCTTTTAATATTAACGATTGCAAGTGGTTATGGTATTGGTTTTATAACTGGTGGACTCGGTTTGGTTTTTAAGAAAATTCAGGCATTCTTTCAGATACTACAATTTATCTTTGTGGGTTTTATTGTTGCACCAGTTGATAAAATGTCCGTTTTAAAAATCTTGCCCTTTTCCCTTGGCTCAAAAATGATTGCCAAAAATATGATCGATAAATTACCTATTTATAAGATGCCAATATATGATATACTTATATTAATGGCTAATGCTATATTTTACCTGGTGATAGGATTTTTAATATTTAAATTGTGTGAAAAGGTTGCTAAAGACCGCGGGCTTTTGGGGCATTATTGATGATTGACCCACGCCCCTCATAGAGGAGCGGGGTTTATCAGGCACAATTTACATGAGTAGCAGAGCTTGCTCTGCGCGATTATACGCGAAACAAGTTTTGTTATTCCAGTTCTCCTTGAGTTAACGCTAATTGCATAACGTAGTTATCTGTGTAATCATTTAAAAATCTGTGAAATCTGTGAGGTGAAACTTTTCCCGATTTTATGCGTATAATATTATAGATGTTAATGCTTTTAATTAACCAATTAACTATTCACCAATTAACCAAATTTAAGGAGGTTTAATGAATCTTTTATTATTGTTTTTGATGACCATAAATAGCGATAAAACAGTTGAGGTGCGGTATACAGATATAGCACCAAGGATTGATGGGGTGATTGAGGAAGTCTGGCAAATAGCAGATTCGGCTTATGATTTTATCCAATTTGAACCCTATGAAAACGAAGAACCTACTGAAAAAACTGTAGTTTATGTATTGCAGGATAAAGAAAATCTCTATTTTGCGTTCCGCTGTTATGCAGAAAAGCATAAGCCAACATCCTGTTTAACTGCAGATGAGGATGATATTAGAATAGGTATTGATTCTTTTGATAGCAAGACTACAGCATACTACTTTCAAGTTTTTGCAAGTGGAATATTTCACGATGGCTGGGTACTTGATAATGGCAGAACCTTTGATGATTCCTGGGAAGGTGTTTGGTATCGGGCAGTCAAATTATGTGACGACCGTTTTGAAGTAGAAATAAAGATACCGTTCAAATCGATCCGGTATAAAAAAGGGTTTGATAAATGGGGTATAACGTTTGTTCGATATACTGCACATAATAGAGAAGTGGCTTGCTGGAATGAGTTTTTACAGAAAGAAGGGGTTTTGATTTCTAAATACGGCACACTAACAGGTATAAATCCACAAGCCACAGGGTATTATTTTGAACTCTATCCTGAGGGATATTTAAGATACGATAGAGATTGGGTAAAAGATACTACTGAGTTCAAACCGAGTATGAGTTTGAATTTCAAATGGGATTTAACCCCGCAGACAACCCTCAATGCAACTGTTTATCCAGACTTTGCCCAGATTGAATCTGATCCATTTGAACTCAATCTGTCCAGGTATCCTACTTATTTAGATGAACGAAGACCATTCTTTCTCGAAGGCAAAGAAATCTTTCGAATGGCAGATTTTGGTGACATGGGATTCTTTGATCCATTAGAAATTTTTTATTCACGCAAAATAGGAAAACTGGTAAAAAACGATGCAGTACCGATCATCGGTGGATTAAAATTGACAAATAAATCTAATGACTGGAATATAGGAGCTTTAGGTGCTTATACAAGTGAATATTATGATAGCCTTGGTGAAATAATAATTGATGAACCCAATCAATGGTTTGGTGTGCTGAGAGCAAAACGCAGCGTATTTGAAAACTCAGATATTGGCATGCTCTTTAGCGGAGCAATGATAGATAAAGATAATTACAACTACGCATTTGGGCTTGATGGCGCATATCGTAAAGGGGCTAATCAATTTGTTATACAGGGAGCAGTGAGTGACAAAAATGAAAAAAGAGGTTGGGCATTAAACACTGGTTATTTTGGCTTTATCAAAAACTTTATTATGTTTGCATCTGCTCAGGCGATTCATGAATCCTTTGATGTTAGTGATATTGGATTTGTTCCGTGGTCTGGTCAGAAAAAACTTCTCGTTATGAGTGGTCCTTATAAACAATTTCAAAAGGGATTTATTCGCGATTACTTCATAGCACCGGGAATAAACGTTATTCAGGAACCAGGTGATTCAAATTGGTCAACAATTGGTGTAACAGAAATCAATACACATTTTCGCAATAACTGGGGGTTTGATTTTAATGTCGGTGCTGGTCCTTATTATGAAGCAGACACAAATTACTTTTATCGCAATATAAACCTTTCAGTCTGGGGTAATCTCTTTGGGAATCACATAAACTTTGGCGGCGATTATACCTACACGTACAATTATTTGCGCAACTTTCTTGCATATCAAAGTTCAACCAGGTTTTCCTACACCCATTCAATAATACCACAATTGAGCATTGGTTTAGCATCCTACCTATGGGTTGAATGGGATACACGTAATACTATTGTTGCGATGTGGCCAATCTTCAGGCCAAGAATCGATATAAGATTTAATGCAGATATGAGTTTAAGCATTTTCAATGAGATTGTTACGCAAATGCCAGGTACAGATTTTAATGAGACAGAGTTATTGTCAAATCGATTTGGTCTGCTTTTCTCCTGGAATTTCTTGCCTAAATCCTGGCTTTATGTTGCATTAAATGACTATCGTGTGGATGAGGAAGGTAGTTTACATTCACAATACCAGATTGGCGCAATCAAGGCGAAATATCTGCTATATTTTTAGTTATTAGCCCATATTTATCTTCCTTATTCTCTTCTGCACAAATTTTGTGCACTGAATCTATAATTTGTGCAAATTCTATTACAATGCTCTGAAATTTCGAACTGAATTTTTGGCACAGATTTTGCGGCATAAAAGGATTATCAGAAAGGAGGATTAAATGCACAAGATACTTGTGTTCTTACTCGTAGGAGTTGGGATGGTTTTTTCTCAACACCTTGAGTTGCATACCCCAGAAGGGTCATTAATAATATCATTGAGTGATGAAGCACAATATTTGCAGGATAAAGAACAGATAAATGCAGCAGTTTTGGTTGGGAATATAGAGGCGAGGCTCAGTCATATTGAAGAAATTATTCTTCCCAGATTAGATAGAACCGAACGAGTTGATGCTGAATTGCAATTAGCTGAAATTCGGTTTCTACTTAATTTATTCCCAAAGAGCCAATACATATTTATTGCATCTTATTTGCCTGAATCTGAGCCGCTGATCTACCCAATATCAGACCATGATTTAAGAATACTCTGTAATAACATAGAACAAGAAGCATTTGCTGATGATAAGTTAAATATTCTCAGTACTGCTGCAGATTTGAATTATTTTTTGGTTGAGCAGGTAGAGATAATACTCGACCTTTTTTCATTTGAGGATGACCGACTCAGTGCAGTTCGTGTCCTTTATCACAAAATCCTGGATCAGGAGAATTACTTTAGGTTGTATAGTAAATTTGAATTCTCTGATTCAAAGGAAGAATTAAGAAAAATATTACAGTAAACCAGCTGCCTTCATTTGTTGATGGGAAATCCTGCACCGGGTGAGGATAAGTTTTGGCCTCACCCGGTTCCTATACCTATATAGTCCGGAAGATTTGAAAGATCAAATCGTTTTTAAAAAACCTGACATAAATAAGTGCGTTACTGAAACCGTGAAACATTCGTTTGTCATTTTCTCATTTTGTCAATTGACAAAATGAGAAAATGAGGTTGAATACTGAACCAATACCATAGCTTGACTTTTTTTTGCTCTGTTGTATACTATTAAAAGTTTTTTAACTTTTGAATAAAGAAGATTTGAATAATGAGGAATCTTTCAAAGAGGATGCGATGAAAAGCAAAACCATTATTTATGAAATCGTGCACACTAGCAAGGCTTTAATCGAGCAGAAAAAGCAAAAGTATTTACAAACTCAAAGAGAAGCAGGTCAGTAATTTGGTAAACAGCAAACCACACCGGGGTGAAGAGCTGGTCAATGCTATTACGCATGGCCTGGGCGTAGGGCTGAGCATTGCCGCACTGGTTCTTCTCGTAGTTTTCGCCAGTATCCACGGTAGTGCGTGGCACATAGTGAGCTTCAGCATTTACGGGACAACGTTAATCCTATTATACCTGAGTTCGACCCTGTATCATAGTTTCAGAAATGAGCGAGTTAAATACTTATTCAAAATCTTTGACCATTCTGCAATATTTCTATGTATTGCAGGTACGTATACGCCTTTTACCCTGATAACGCTTCGCGGGGCTTTAGGATGGACCATTTTCGGGATAATATGGGGGCTGGCTGCGCTTGGTATCGTGTTCAAGGTTTTCTTTGTAAATAAGTATAAGATACTCTCTACCATAGTGTATATTCTAATGGGATGGCTCGTGATTATCGCGATAAAGCCGCTTTTTGCATCCCTGCCGCGCGCGGGTTTTTTCTGGCTGTTGCTCGGCGGCGTATTGTTCACCATGGGCATTATATTTTATGGAAACCGCAAGATACCTTATAGCCACGCAATCTGGCATCTTTTTGTTTTAGCCGGGAGTATCTGCCAGTTTTTTTCGATTTTTTACTATCTTCTCCAATGGCGTGGTTGACAGATATGTCTTCATAGATATACTTTTTTATTCGGAGATAAAAAATATTTAATCAAAGGAGGTGAATTACAATGCCAACGATTATGGTCGAAGGACCGCCAATCCAGGAGATTGAACGAAAAAGGCAGCTCGTGAAAAAGCTGACTGCTGCAGCAATTGAGATATACAAAATCGAGCACATCGTTGTTCTTATACGGGAAAATGCTCCTGAGAATGTTGGAGTAAATGGAGAATTGATAGCAGATCGGCATAAGAAGTAAGGTTTAATTATTGAGTAGTAAATTAAGGTAAGTATAATATATTGGGTAAAAAAAAGGAGGAAAAATGCGTAAGTTGTGTCTTTTAATGTTAATCGTATTATGCCAGCTAGGCTATGCATCCGTATTTTTAAATACTGCAAGAATTGCCTACTATAATGAGAGGGATTTTGAGCGAGCGAAAAAAGCGTGTTTAGAAGGGATTGAAAAAGGCGAGGTTAATTTTGAACTCCATGCTATTCTTGGTGGATGCGAGATTGGTTTTGGAAATTGGAAGGATGCGTCGAATGCATTAATAAGGGCATTCGCAATTGATTCATTAAAAACAATTAAATGGATTGGTGATAGAGGCGGGGGTGAACAATATTATTTTCAGGCTTTTTATTTTTCAGCACGAGAATTATTTGACGAAGAAAAATATGCGGAAGCACTGAACAATTTAGGGTATGCTAAATTACTTAATCCCGGTGATATGGGTACTTACATACTGACAGGTGCAATACAATATAAATTGGGAAATATTGAACAGGCAAATAGAGAATACAAAAAGGCTCTTAATATTGATCCAGAAAATCCTGATGTTCATTTTTTGATTGGCAAATCTTTATTTGAAAGTAAAGAATTTGATGGCAGTTTAACCTTTTTTGGCGATGCTGTTAAGTACTACAAACTTAAATACAGTCGGATATCAAAAATGGTTTTCCAAAATCTACAGGTTGTTGAAAAAACCTTAGCGCAAAAGATTATCAAATTGTGGATTGAACAAAAATTTGACGAATTAGATCAGTTAATAAAAGTTGAGCTTGAATTAGATGGAGGGCTAAATGCACAGCAAAAAAATATTGAGCAATTTTTCAAGGCAACTGATGATTTGTCACGTGGTTATTATTTTAATGGAATGGCATATTATTATCTCAAAAAAGACAGCATTGCCTTAAATAATTTACTGAAAAGCCTGGAATTAAAGCCGGATGACATTGATGCTTTATATTTTGCTGGAGAAATACATATTAAATTAAAAAAATACGATGATGCAATTAGATATTTTGAAAAGGTGACGTTGTTTAAGTCAGACGATATGTTCGCGTGGTTTTATCTTGGTATTTGTTATACACAATTAAAGGAATACAAAAAGGCAATTGATATATATGAAAATAAAGTACTTCAGCTTAATCCTGAAAATATTGATGCGATGACCAATCTTGCATATATCTATAGCGAGATAGGTAATAGTGAAAAGGCACTTGAATACTTAAAAAAGGTAGAACAACTGCAATAAAATAGCTGCTTTAAAAGCACGCTAAAAAATATGGTCTCTCCATTATTTTAGATATTCTATGACTTACCTATAGATCTTTTATAAACTCATACGGAATGACAACGACTGGTATCTTTGCCTTTTCCATTACGCCAGTACTTACCCATTCACCAGCAGCCTTTTCTGGAGTCGCTCCCATAATAATGAGATTTACTGATTCTTCTTCAGCAGACTCAATAATATTTGAAATAATATCACCCTTTTTTAGAATTTTGGCTACATTTATATTTGCCTGTTTGCCTGCTTGTTCAAAAATGTTAAGGGTTTCTTGTGCTTGTGTTTGATTATCTCCTTTTAAAATATGCAGAGCCACAATTTCGGCTCCTAATCTTTTAGCGATATTAATAATATATCCTACCTTATCTTTTGCCGGTTTAGGCCCGGCTGCAGTAACTAATATTTTCATCATAAATCACCTCCTTAATAAATCGGATTTGCTTCCTTGATAATTATAAAGATAATTCATATCCTGTCAACATCAGTTTCCAGAAAAATTAAAGTAATTGACATCTACTCTGGCATGTCTATTTCGCAGTATTGAGATGAAAATGGCACAAGTTTGTCACAAGACGTTGGTGAATAAAGCTGACACTTCGAACCATTGACATTAATGAAATGATGGTTATGATTTTCAAATAGATATGAGAGGTAAAGAACCAGTGTGGGAAGATAGTTACAAAATAAAGAAATCAGGTTGTGCTTTTAGCGGAAAACCCAGTTCAGAATTCTATGATTTAGTCAAACAGTTGACCCCTCGCGCAAAAGTTCTTGACCTTGGTTGTGGTGATGGCAGGAATGCTATTTTCCTTGCCGAGAATGGATTTGATGTAACTGCAGTAGATATTTCAGAAGCAGGAATCAATAAATTGCAATACTGGATACATAAAAAAGGTCTTTCAATTGAAACCATTGTTGGCGATATACGATATTACAAGTTTGCAAACACTTTTGACATGATAATTGCTCACGGATGTCTTCATTTGATAGAACGAGAAGACTGGATGTCACTTATTGAACAAATCAAATCTCATACTAATGTAGATGGCTACAACGTGATAGCAGTATTTACAAATAGGTTGCCACAACCTGATGATTTGAAGGAATTCGCATTAGGATTGTTTTACGAAGGTGAACTTTTTACATACTATAAAGATTGGAAAATAATTCTTCAGCAGAGTTATATAAAAGAAGACGAACACCCAGGTGGGATCAAGCATAGACACGCAATAAACAAACTTGTTGCACAAAAACTAGATTAACATGCGATCAGATTGGAGAAGTGTATGTTTTTAGATGTCAAAGATACTTTTGTGGATGCTGCGAAAGACAATTCAGTGGATGAACTTAGACGTGCTATCGTTGGGGCATTAGAGAGATATTGCAGTGAGATTAAAATCAATGAAAAAATGGATATTGTATGGCGGGCATTAGCATTCCGATTGTTTTTCACAAGGACGAAACTCTCGGGGACGAAAGGAATCATAGTTATCCGCAGGAATCTTCATGGAGGTTGGAACCTCAACGTACAGATTTCTATTATCAACAGGATCATTATTGGGCTTGTGGTGGCAGCACTCATTGCCATACTAATGTCTGGTGGAAAAATAGTGTGGGAATTTAATTTATTCATGTTTATTACTTTTACACTTGGTGTTATTATAGATCGCGGAATGTTAAGGAGTTGGCTACACAAAATCATAAAGAAGCAAATTGAAAAAGTAAAATCAACAATGAAGGAGTAACTAACATGCGATTAGATTGGAAGAGAATTGAGGTGAAATAATGGCACGAGCACCTTTCCAAGTATTGATATTTCCATATATCAAGGATAAACAAGGACTTATTGAATATGCAATATTTCGAAGATCAGATGGCAACTATTGGCAGGCGATTGCTGGTGGTGGTGAAGAGGGAGAGACACCGGAAGAAGCAGCAAAGAGGGAAATCCAGGAGGAAGCAGGAATACCAAAAGATTGTGATATTACAGCATTAGATTCTAAGGCATACATTCCTGTTATTGGTGTAACAGGTGAATACACATGGGGTGATGATGTTTTTGTTATACCTGAATATACATTTGGAGCAGAAGTAGAAAATAGACAACTCAAATTATCAAAGGAACATAGAAAATATCAATGGGTTAACTATGAAGAAGCAATGAAAATGCTTAAATGGGATAGTAATAAAAATGCACTTTGGGAATTGAATGAACGTCTTATAAGGAAAAACTAACATGCGAGCAGATTAGAGAAGAATAATGGTCATTGGATGTGGAGGTTCAGGATTATTGATGGTAATTATGGTGGAACAATTAATGTCAGATTATTGGTAACTGACACAGTCATTTTTTTGGATATAATGATTCTTATATGGAGGTAGATTATGAAAAGATCAGTGCTTTTATTTATTTTTATCAGTTGTATTATTCCCAGGCTGATAATTGCAGTGCCTGGCGATATAATTGAGTCAATCATTGCACCAGGTACATGCCCAACTGGTCTTGCCTGGGATGGTGATGGCCTGTGGGTGGCGGATAGAAAAACAGACACTCTTTATAAAATAAATCCAATAAGTGGTGACGTAGAAGAATCAATTCCTTCGCCCGGGTTCTGGCCCATGGGCTTGACATGGGACGGAGAATTTCTATGGAATGTAGATCTCGAAGAAGAGGCAATATATAAAATTGACCCTAAATCCAAACAGATCATTCTTTCTATTTCCACTCCATGTCCTAGTCCCCGAGGTCTTGCCTGGGATAGAACCAGTCTCTGGGTATGTGATGACCGGTTAGATATGGTCTATAATATCAGTGCTGAAGATGGTACAATCATATCGTCCTTTGCCTCACCATCATCAAACCCAACTGGCCTCACATATGACGGGAAATACTTGTGGATTGCTGATCGGATCAAGGATGAAATCTATATGGTGACACCGAATAAAGGAGATGTTATAGTTGTTCTTGATTCTGTTGCTCCGTATATCCAGGGCTTGACATGGGATGGTCAGTATCTCTGGGCAGTCGATTACCAGACCGACAAAATCTACAAGATGAAAATCATAGATGATGATTACTATTCAATTAAAGATGAACATAATACAATAATGGAATACACGCAAGAGTTTCGTAACTATGGTCCTGATGTAGTAAATAAGCTGGATTTCTATTTGGCGGTTCCTCAAGACCTCAATAACCAAAAAATAATATCAGATATTGAGTATAACCCAGAACCAAGCGGATTCCTCACTGATCAATGGGGACAGACAGTTGCCCATTATACCTTTACTGACATTCCTGCTCCTGAAATAATCCGTGCGAGCATGAAGGTAAAGGCAAAGATTTTCAAGATTCATTACTACATATTTCCAGAAAAGGTTGGTGGATTGAATGAAATTCCGGGGGAAATTAAAGACAAGTATTTGGTAGACGGGACTAAGTATCTAATCAATAATCCTATTATAAAAGAGGCAGTTAAACAAGCAGTGGGTAACGAGAAAAATCCGTACTGGATTGCTCGAAAGATATTTAAATACATTATCGATCACATAAAATACGAACTGGCAAGGGGATGGGATGTAGCACCGGCAGTACTTGAGCGCGGAACCGGGTCATGTTCAGAATACACCTTTGTTTTTATCGCTATGTGTCGTGCCGCGGGTCTACCAGCAAGGTATGCAGGTGCAGTAGGAATCCGTGGAGATAATGCCTCCCTGGATTTAGTCTTCCATCGTTGGGCAGAGGTCTATCTCCCAAACTACGGATGGATACCAGTCGACCCGGCCCGGGGTGATTCTGAATCTCCTCGAAATCGAGCCCTCGCCTTTGGTGCTCTTAGCGGCAAACACCTTATAACCACCCTGGGTGGTGGCGGCTCAAAATACCTGGCATGGAGATATAACTCCGCTGCAGAATGGACATTTAAAGGAAAGGTTAAGGTCCATTTAGAAAATATCGCTGAATGGGAGCCATTAGAAGAGGAATAAAACCCCTCGAAACCCGGTGTTTCCCTTTGGAGGAACAGTAGGGGGACTCATTACCTCCACACGTTATAAATAGACCATTTGTTGACATATTAAAATGCTCGTGTAAGATATATCGAGGAGTGTGATATAGAACATGAATAATGCGCTAATCTTCTTAAGACATGCCAAAACAATACAAGATAAGAGCAAACCAAGCAGTCAATGGCGCCTGGCAGAAACAGGAAAGAAAATTGCTAAAGAACTAGCTACGAGCGGTATCTTTGATGATGTAGATATTGTAATCTCATCGAATGAAAAAAAAGCTTACCAGACTGCTAAACCATTTGCAGACAGAATAAGTAAAAGAATAATCAAAATATCAGAGCTGGGTGAACTGAATCGTGATAAAGGTGGGCTTCTTACACAAGAAAATTACAAGCGAACGATGGTTAAGATATTTAAGGAATCAGATTTTGAGGCTTATAAGTGGGAGACTAGCAGACATGCTCTAAGAAGATTTAAGCATGCTATAGAGAATATAGATAAGCAGTATCATAACAAAAAAATTCTCATTGTGACCCATGGTATAGTAATGTCACTTTACTTTGCTGATATACAAAATATAAGGGGAAATATTTTTATGAGATGGGAATCTCTGGCTTTTTGTGCTTGGGGTATTGTTAAGAATAACAAAGTAGTGAAGGATGTTATAGAGCCTTTGGCTTCGATTACAATGATAACCGATAGATTACAGTGATAAAGACTAGTGCGGTTTGAGTTAAATTATACTTATTGACTTCATGGTTTTCTTGTTTAGAATTGAGCAGGAAAGAATTATGAATATCTATCTTGCAGGACCATTGTTTAATAAAGCAGAAAAGCAATTTAATCAAAAATTGTCTAAGTCATAATATGATAAATTAGGCACAAACAAGACACAGTGTCAGTTACTTGATAACTCTACTCTATTATATTGACTCTATTGATAATATACAGTATAATAATATATGAAAAAAACACTTGCAGTCATCAACGAGATGAAAAAGCAAAAAATTATTGAAGATTATGCTATTGCAGGTGGTATAGCAACTATTTTCTATGTCGAGCCAATTCTCACATATGATCTCGATATTTTCTTTACTTATAAAACAGAGCCTACAAGATTAGATGTATTAAAGCCAATTTATAAATTTTTGAGAAAGAAGGGCTCCAAGGAGAAACAAGAACATGTGTTAATTGAAGGAATCCCTGTTCAATTTTTTCCTGTTTATGATGCACTATCTAGAGAAGCTGTAGAACAAGCACAAAAAATCACATACAGTAGTGTGAGCATAAAGGTTCTCAGTTCAGAACATCTAATAGCAATTATGTTACAAGTCTACAGACCAAAAGACAAAGAAAGAATAATAATACTACTTGATCAAGCAAAGGTTGATAAACGTCGTTTGAATGCCATATTGAAACGGCATAATTTGACAAAAAAATATAACAATTTCATGAGATTATATGGTAAGTAAATACTATATAAATACAAGGATTAAAAAAATTTTCAAAGCCACGCAAAGGTTTCACCGGAAAAGAGCCAGGATGTCCTTCGGAATGAAAATTAAACAGCTAGTTAAGTTACAGATGTTAGCTAATGAGATTAAATCGAATACCGGTAGAGAAAAAGGCTACATCTGGCAAATATAAATCCAAAACAAACAGATTATATTGCTGAAAATGAAGAAGAGTTGATTAAGTATTTAACTGATTACAGGAAAACCAATACAAAATGAAGTACGATAAGACTGATATACCTTCGCGTTATGAGCAAGCTCGAAAACTTCCTGAAGAGACAACGAAACTGTGGCTTGAAACTGTCTCGAGGTATATACCACAAGGTTCAATAGAAACTATTATCGATTTGGGTTGCGGTATTGGTAGATTTTCAAAGGCGTTAGCGGATCATTTCTCCGCACAAATCTATGGTATTGATCCATCCTGGAAGATGTTGAAAGAAGCCAGAGGCGCTACATTGTCAACAAAAGTAACATTTCTACGAGGATCAGCAGAATATATACCGTTGACCGATGGTTTAGCCGATCTAATTTTTCTCTCGCAAGTTTATCATCATATAGAGGATAAAAAAAGAGCTTTTTTAGAAATTAAAAGAGTATTAGAAGCAGATGGATTTCTCTGTATCCGTACATCAACCATAGAGAATCTCAACACAATTCTCTACCTTCGGTTTTTCCCACCAGCATTGAAGAAAGATATGGAATTCCTATCATCAAGAAATGATATAATAGATACTGTACATAGTAGCGGATTTAAGTTAAAGGGACACGAAATAGTACGGCAGAAGTTCGCTAATAATCTTGAGGAATATTGTGAAAAGATCAAATCAAGAGGATTATTAGATCTTGTTAGTATTACCGATGAAGAATTTCACGATGGGCTTGCTAAACTAGAGATTTACTGTAAAGAACAGGATACAGAAACAGATGTTCTTGAGGAACTCGATTTCTTTATCTATACAAAAGTATGATTGAAGTAACTATCAAAGGGAAGCGGCTCATGTTCCAGACAAGCGACACCATGTTTTCCCCCCGTTACATTGATCCTGGCACTCTAGCAATGCTGTCTCAGGTTGATTTCCATAACGAAAAACTAATACTTGATTTCGGATGTGGATATGGGGTCGTGGGCATTCTTGCTGCAAAATTTATTGATCCATCCAGAGTGTACATAGTTGACATCGATGCAGAAGCAATTCGCCTTTCAAAGGAAAATGCAAGATTAAATAACGTTGAAGGTGTGCATATCATACAGAGTGATGGATTTAAGAACCTGGACGTCACAGGTTTCTCGCTCATTCTATGTAATCCTCCATATACAGTAGACTTTGCAGTTCCAAAACGCTTCATAAAAAAGGGATTCAATCGACTACGGATTGGTGGTCGCTTTTTCATGGTGACCAGGCGGCGCCTGTGGTATAAGAATAAGTTTATCTCCGTTTTCGGAGGAGTGCAGATCGAACAAGTAGACGACTACAATGTCTTCTGCGCTATTAAAAAAACTAAACATTATGTAGATGGATTAGAAAAGCCGATGCGTAAGAGAAGCATGAGCAAGAAACTCACACGTAGAGTCAAAGCATCCGGACGACACAGAAGGTGTAAAAACAAATATGAGAAATTAATATGAAAGAAATTGAGGATTTAAAAAGGTATTATTCAGATAGAGCAAAAGAGTATAACAAAACTGCTGGATATAAAGACCCGGCTGCTGAAAAAATAAGAAAAAGAATAAAACTCCGACATCAAAAATATTTCAAAGGACACGATGTTTTAGAAATTGCCTGCGGTACAGGCTATTGGACTGAAGTTATTGCAGAGACAGCAAACTCAGTTTTAGCAATAGACACAAGCGAAGAAATGATTTCAATTGCAAAAACAAGACTTTCTAAAAAACAAAATGTAAACTTCAAAATTACTGATGTCTATGTATTACATGACATACATGATTCTTTTACAGCTGCTTATGCGCACTGGTGGTGGTCACATATTCCAAAATCAAAAATAAGAAATTTTCTACTGAATTTGCATAAGCAGCTAATATCTGGAGCATTCGTATTGTTCGCTGATCATTTACCTGATTATTTGGAAAAAGAGATTAAAGTGAATTACAATGAAGATGGAGATAGACTAGAAGAAAGAATACTTAAAAATGGAAAAAAATATCTTGTTGTAAAAAATTTTCCATCCAAGGAAGAAATCTATTCTTCTTTATCCGGTTTAGCAAAAAATATAAATTTTCAAGAATATGAAGGTTACTGGGAATTGTATTATAACGTATTAAAATGATAATGGTAACTATAGAGTCGGTGTTTGACCCCGGTGAAATAAACAAAAATTGCACGGGGCAGGCATTTTGACATTTCATGGACTAAGTATAGCATCAAGGATTGTTTCTTTCCTTTTTTTTCCAGGTACTTAACTAAATCCCTGCGTTATACTGACATCTATACTTCGACAGGAATTTGTTCTATAAGGGCTCTGCCAATCGGGAATTCTCTTTTCTGCTCCTTATAAGCCCTTATCATTTCTTGTAAAGCATCCTTAAGCATATCTCTACATTCTTCTAAAGTTTTACCTTCAGTTATTACCTCTGGCCACTCCACCAGTTGCCCCATATAACCAGAACTTATTTTTGTGTATTTGGCTGTATAATTGCTTAACATATTATTGACTCCTTATATATTATTATATTGAAGCACCTGCCTATGTCAAGTATGCTAATCTATAATTTGCTAACCCCCAGCGGATTATTTCTTAATCCTTCTTCTCATTATATTCATCTTTCTGTTCGATATCTACGACGAGATTTTCAGCGATACTAACGGTCGGCAAGTGTGTTAAAATATATAATAATAGACAGAATTTTATCTTGACATTAACCGATAAGCTCTTATAATGATATGTTACGTATAAAAAATCGTATAATAGCACAAGAAAGGAGGTGACTGTAAATGTTTAAAAGATTGGTGCTTGTTGCATTAATATCTCTTGCTGCAATTATTGGGTTGCCTGAGATATGTAGCGCTACTATGATGACACAGGGAGATCTGATGGTAAAAACTCCTGGAAATAGCATGGCATTGGATACAGGTCAGGTAGTTTTCCAGTTCAATGCTCCAAATACACAGGTTGATGGTTTGACCTGGGATGGAACTAACCTGTGGCTTTCCTGTGACGCCTTGAGTAGGATATGGAAGATTGATACACTTGGTTCAGTTCTTGACTTTATTCCTTCACCTGGTCCTTTACCTACAGGATTGACTTGGGATGGACAATATCTGTGGTGTGCTGACTGTTATACTTTCTTTATCTACAAGCTGGATCCAGCTACAGGTAGCATCATTGATTCGATTCCATGTCCAGGTACTGGAAACTCCTGCGAGGGATTGGCGTGGATGAATGACACCCTCTGGAATACTAACTTCGTTAACAACTTCATCTGGGAGCTCGATCCAGCTACTGGCGATGTCTGGGATAAATTCCCTGCTCCAAATGGTAGTTCTACTGGACTTGCGTGGGATTGGCACGATAACTGTTTATGGAATTCGGATCAAACCTCTAGCTTGATCTATAAGCTAGACCCTGCTACTGGTACGGTAATCACATCTTTTGCTCAGCCTGGTGGGGCTGGTACATATGTTCAGGATCTGGCCTTTGACGGTACATACTTATGGACTTGTACTTACGATCAGGCTATAGTTTACAAGATTGATATCGGGTATGTTGGTGTTGAGGAACATAAATCTTCGCAACCAATGTCTATTGTCTTACAGGTCAGTCCGAACCCATTCACAACAAAAACAGATATTAAATGGACGATGGGAGATGAAAGATTACAGACAGAAACCTTCTCGTTAAAGATATATGATACTTCTGGTCATTTAGTTAAAAACTTATCACTGCCTAGTGCCTACTCTTTGGCGTCTAATAAAGTTTCTTGGTACGGTTTTGATAACACAGGACAGCAACTTCCCAGCGGTGTTTATTTCTTAAAGGTTCAAGCAGAAGATTACAGTACTACAGAGAAATTGCTGTTAATAAAATAAGAGAGCTTTAAGTTTAATACAGAAGGAAGTACCCAATCCTTTCGCAGAAAGGGCTGGGTAAACTTCCTTTTTACTAAAGACGATGATGGGGAATGATGGGGTCAAATTTCTACTTTGAACATAAAATCAGTGTTTAACACAATCAAAGCTCTACTTTTGATAGATACTACACACTACGCTTTGAAAAGGAAGTCGGGTCATTCCTTCATCGAAATTGCAAAATTCTGCTGCTACACCGTCCTCCATCATGTTCAGAGGTTGAATAAAGATTGTGGTGATTACTGCATTTTTTCGGACAGCTTTTAAATTTGTGGAAATCTAATGTATTAGTATCATCCGTTTTGTGTTTATATAGTTTCCAGCATTGAGGTAATAGAAGTAGATTCCACTCGGTACTACTTTACCTTTTTCATCCTTGCTATCCCATTTAACTGCATAGTTACCAGTTCCCTGATTTTTGCTCACAAGCGTTCGCACACGTTTACCTGCGACGTTATGTATCCTTAAGCAAATATAACAATCAGATGGTACTTGATAGAAAATGGTCGTGTTTGTACTGAATGGATTCGGATAGTTTTGGCTTAAAGTATAGACTTTCGCTAAATTAGTAGTCAATTTATCTTCTTCGACTCCAGCTTGCCAACTTTCATTATCACAAAAAATCTTATCGGTTCCTTCGCGGTAGTCTGTCCAAACTACTAGTGCGCTGTCGCTGTGCATATAACATATACCGATCCTTTGAAATGTCGTATTATCAACATCGTTTATGCGTAACCAAGAGGATGAAAAACTCGATGGTGTAGTTACTGCTTTATACTTGATATTATGCGATGTACCAAAACATGCTGCTCTAAACTTACCTCCGCCAAAGCAAATCGCGAAAGCATCATTTTCTCCACAGGCAACAGGAAGGTTAATTTCATACCAGTTGATTCCTCCGTTATTAGACCACACACATTTAGTTGATGGTGTTGAACCTCCTAATATAACTACATATGCATCGTTTGCGCATATTTTGGGGGTTCTCTCCACTATATCTATTGGAATAACTTGAGATGCAAAACTGCTGCCTCCGTTAGTACTTTTGGCAAACTTTAGAGTGTCTAGGGCATCTGCATACCATACTATATATATTGTGTCTGAGAGAGGTATATGGTAAACATCAGGTCCTTCATGATCTTCATTAATGGCAAAATAACATTCGTTAATCCAACTTAGACCACCATCAGTAGATTTATAATAAACCACGCAATTTTCAGCGCCACCTGTTCCATATTCATATATAAAAACTATATCGATAACATCACTCATCCCCCGTTTTTTGCTCATTCTAGATTCATCTGCTGGAATTTGAGGAAACGCGTAAAAATTTCCAGTTCCACCAGTTTTTGGAAGACTATAAGCTATAACTCTTTCTGGTGTGTTTTCTCTGGTGTAACTAATGCAAACTCTATTTTGGGTAACAACTATGGATCCCAAAAGAAGTTCATAGTTATTGGTGTTAAAGATACCACCAAACTGCGTCCAGGTATATCCCCCGTCATTAGTTTTGAATATAAGAATTGCAGGATAATCGTTAATTTTTCCCTCAAAAGCGCAGTAAGCAGTATGATAATTTTGAGGATCATCATCTATCTCTGGAGCTTTATGTGGAACATAACCATCTGTTATTTTAACATCATCAGCAAACCTAAAATGTGATTTCCGATGTGGTGTTTGATATTGTATTGCCAGAGGAGTTATTTCAATTTCCTCCTGTGCCCAGATGAGGGTGCAGCTGATTATTATTGTTAATACAAGAAATTTCTTAAGCATTTTTCCTCCTTTTAATATAATAATAAACATATTTTTAGAAAAATCAAGAATACAAGTTGCCCCATATAACCAGAACTTATTTTTATGTATTTGGTTGTATAATTGCTTAACATATTATTATATTGAAGCACCTATCTATGTCAAGTATGCTAATCTACAATTTACTAAACCCCAGCGGATTATTTCTCAATCTTTCCTCTCATTCGACAAACTCAGGGCAGGCGGGATGAATTAATATTGTTTAGTTCGTTGACATAGTTTCTTTATTGAATATAATAGTTTGCTGTTCCCTGATTCCTGTATCCTGTGCCCTAAACTTGCCGAGATGGCGGAACTGGGAGACGCGGCGGACTCAAAATCCGCAGTTCTGAAAGGAGCGTGGGGGTTCAACTCCCCCTCTCGGCACTCTCCCCCTCGAAGGGGGGATACCCCCCTTCTCTCCACTCACTTTTCAAACAGAATAAAAACTTCGTGGAGACCTCGAAACCCCCCAGGGGTGTCCTTCTACATACGAAAATTTTATCTACAGACGCACTAACCCCAAAATGTGTAAGGCGGTGTAGCGACTTCCCCTCGAGGTATCTTTGGATAAATTCGAAATCCTAATATCTAAATTCTAAATAAATGGAGCAGAGCGGGCTCGAACCGCCGACCTGTACCTTGCGAAGGTACCGCTCTCCCAACTGAGCTACTGC
>JAGMEL010000055.1 GCA_023128195.1 Caldifarciminota bacterium
GATGGAACCTTGTAAATCTGGTAGTAACTTGACCCAAGTCCCCGGTTATATACAATCCAGTTTCCGTCAGGCGACCACTGGGGATACAGATTATAATAACTATTGCTGGTCAGGGCTGTCTCTGTCCCCCCTGTTGACGAAACTTTGTAAATCTGGGTGCGGACTGTTGCATCAATCTTGTTATACACAATCCAGTTCCCGTCAGACGACCACTCGGGGTAGGCATGGTCATAACTATCGCTGGTAAGGGGGATTTCCTGTGCCCACCCCTGCCCGACAAACAGCAGGGAAAGGAAAAGTCCCAACATACACAATGTCAGAAGATAACTCCTGACACCACCATTGAACAAAATCGCTCTTCTCATAATAACACCTCCTTTTTGTATGGTCGAATTTCGTATAACTTGGTTATATCCGACAGTATCGGATATCCTGCCAATCTGGGCGTATAGGCGACATCATCGTATATACACCTCCTTAGTTGATACTCAATTCTTTTCATCATTCAAACCTCGTTTCAATATCAAATCCAATGGGCTTTTAATTTTTTCTTGAGTACAACTTTTGAAGAAAAGTTTAAGGATTATAACTCGGATCATTCAAATACTTTTTTCTTCTGTTTAGTCGATTTCCTCCAGAATTTTTCGGATCAAAGGTTTCATTTGAGGAATAATATCTTTGATAGTCTCCCACACAAGTTCATATTTTATACCAAAATAGAAATGAATGAGTCTATCCCTCATCCCAGCCATATCTCTCCAAGGTATTTCGGGATACTTCTGCTTCATTTCGTCTGGGATATTCTTTGTTGCCTCACCAATGATTTCAAACTTTCTTATCACAGCGCTTGAGGTCTTATCGTCCATTTTGAACTCATCCAGTCTCATACCCTTCACGAATTTTTCAATCGAGTCCATAGCGTCCAAAATATCTTTTAGATAAAGCCCGAGCTTTCTTTTCATAGATAAATTGCCTCTCTCAAAATATCCTCTTTAAGTTCGGTCCTCAAAGTATCTATAGGAACGACATCAACTGGAATGTTTAGTTTTTCCTCAAGAAAGTACGAAAGCCCGACGAAATCGAGAAGATTTGCTCCTTCTTTAAAATCAACAAGAACATCAACATCACTCCCCTCACGCTCTTCTCCTCTCACAAAAGAGCCAAAAATACCCTTTACTCGAGCTTTGTACTTCTCCCTTATTTGGTCATCAAGCTCTCTTAAAATTTTTATAATATCATCTCTATTCATTTTAATAATCCTATCTGATTCTCCATTGAAAATTCTAATATTGTTTCACGCTAAAACATTATAAATATTATACCTTTACTGTCAAGACATGTTGTTTATTAGAATACATGAAATATCCTCTAAAGCAAGGGTTCGGAATTTAATATAACGGTTCGAGCTTTGCGAAGTGCGAACCATTTAGCCAATGTTAGCTGCCGTTTCAATTCTGTCCATTTGCTGTCAGTTTGCAAATGATTAATTCCTGTCCATTCAAAACCAAATCAAAAATTTGATTGCGTCCCACGGGATTCATTATTCGTTGTTGTTTGTTTTTAGTAAGGCGTGGTATGTTGTCGGCAATTTTTGGTAATGTAATTTTTCCTACAATTGTGATACTTTGATTGGGTAGCAAATTTCTTTTGAACCACTCAATTTGTTGTGCATAACCTACCAGGAAGACTTTTTTCTTGTTCTGTGTCCACAGTGATAAATCATTGCTGAAAGTTTGGAATAACTCCTTGCCATTTAAGTGCTCGTATTTCTTCGCAGCTTCACTGTTACGTATCGGTTTTATAGGGATATTTTGTTTTATTAATTCTTCACTTTCGGGGAGGTGAATTTTGAGCATTGCAATATCAATGAGGTTCCATTTGCCGTAATAATCCAAAAACTGATTAATTCCCTCATTTGTGATTAAGACACTTTGTTCGGGAACATCGGTTTTGATTTTCTCGTGAATGTCTGCAAGTGCTTTACCCCTTTCTTTGAGGCTCATTAACGGCATTATTGAACCAAAACTGCCCCAAAGAATAGAAACCATTAAAGTAGCACATGTCAGTATTCTCTTTGTCCTCTCATTTTTAAGATGGTTTAAAGTCCAAACGCCTGCAAGTGTATAAATGAAAAATGTCGGGATCAGGAAACGCATTGATTGTTGGTCGGCAGGCCAGTAGTACGCCATGTAAAGCAATGTCACAGGAACGATAAGTGATACAAACAGAATAGATTCGTTTTTATGTTCTGCTTTTA
This sequence comes from Caldifarciminota bacterium, assembly GCA_023128195.1. Classification (GTDB taxonomy): domain Bacteria; phylum Hydrothermota; class Tepidihabitantia; order SM23-42; family SM23-42; genus SOIY01. The sequence continues at coordinate 2,258 of JAGMEL010000055.1, forward strand.
TTAACCGATAAATTCCAATGATTCCTAAGATGAACATCAGTCCCGCACCGTTAAGCACGAGCATTATGATAAAGGGAATAAAATTTTGAACAAAATAGTTGAAAGCGAAAAGAGCAGGTTGGTTGGGTAGGCTGTAACCGGTTCTTAAAAATGAACCAAATGCGATTTGGTTTCTAATTGCTAATGTTAGTAGTGGTATTGATATACCTATAGCAAATGAAGTCAATGTACCAACTCGAATGCGTTTGTCTTTCAGTAAAAGCAAAGCATAAAGAGCAAATGCAGGAATAAAAAGAAACTCTGCATATCTGATTGTTGGGATAACACCAATGCAAATTCCCGCCAATAATCCTTGCAAGTAATTATGCTTTCTAATTGTGTTTTGTAAAAGCAATAACCCCAACAGCAAAAAGAAGATTAAGGAAGTATGAGAGTCACCAAATAAAGCGTGTTCGTTGGCGAATGGATTTAAAGCCATTATACCTGTCGCTATAAATGACCAACTGTTTGAAAGCCAAAACCTGCAAACAAAAAAGAAGATGAAAAGCGATAACGAAGCAAGAAAAAGGTTGACATAAAATGCAGCATTAAAGCCGAAGATTTTAATTACCAACGAAAGTAGAAATGGAAATCCAGGCGGAAAAGTCGCGTAATAAAATTCATTGTCAGGTGAATGCCAATGCGGCCCGATGTATTGTAGTACGGATTCAGATTTAAAACCTGTCTGTCCATTCTCGGCAATTAGCCTTGCCTGTGTAAAATATCCGTTTGCGTCAGGCGTGGTGTAAGCAGGTGCAAAAAAGTAGGTCAGGAAAAGAAAGTGTCCGACCGATAGAATGACTGCTAAAAAGGTATACGAAATTTTGTTTGTCTTCATATTCACTTCCATTCATTTTAAATGGCAGCTAACGGCTGGCGGGTATCTGA
>JAGMEL010000056.1 GCA_023128195.1 Caldifarciminota bacterium
AATTGATATTGCAACATAGGTGATACTTGCCAGAGCAGCAATTATGCCGCCGCTACCGGCTGCGATCCTCGATGGATTATCCTCGTTAAACTGAGGAAATATGCTGCCAAAACCTAAATTTATTGAGACCAGAGATGCTGCAATAAATAGAGCAATGAGCGGCATTACAACATACATGTGTTGGTCGGTCTTTATAAAAATATTTGAAAAAATTAACAAGCCCTCCATGATTATAACTGCGGTTAGCAGGTTGGAGAAATATTTTAATTTGATAATTTTTTTGAATGAAAAAGGAGATGAACAAAGAAACCATATTCCAGAATGTTCTAAACTGATTGCCGGAAATATGAACCTGACACCCAGGGTTGCCAGGACAAAGCTTATATAGGCAAAGTTTGCAAATGATACAATTGTACGCCACAGCGGGAAAGTGAAATAGACAGGTGTTTTCCTTAAAGAAAAGATATATATTGTCAAAAGAATGATAAATATTGATAATTGTACCCATTGTATAGGGTCGCGAATAAAAATTAGTAAATCCTTAAAAATAAATGTATTTGCAGAACTGGTTTGGTGTGAAGAAAGTAGTGATTTTCTTCTTCCTCTTTTTGTACTGTGTTCGCCAATGAGTAACCACGATTGTGCGTAAAGAACTTTAGCCGTAAAGAAAGCAAAAATTGTTGTGCTTAAACTTACAAAGAGAAGCAGTAAAAAATAGAATATACCCTGGGTTAGGTCTACTCTTAATCCTTTTAAGATATTGGCTAACCAGGTTGAAGGTATATAAAGACCGCCCACTGTAGTCAGGTTAGCCGCGAATTTAAGAAGTTCTTGTTCACTCTCGGTTTCGAACATTTTCAAAAGTCCGGGATTGTTGATCTTTATATATAAAAATGTTAGACCTATAATAGAAATCAGGGAAAGCATTATAACCTCCCTCGATTTTAAACGAGGGAAAAGGCGGAAAATAATGAATATTAACAATGATGCAATTGCGGCAGGAATGATAAGGTAGACGAGAATACTTATGATTGAAATGGGGTAATATAAAGGCTGCGCCCCTGTTGTAATTCCATAAGCAACAACCAGTGGTAAGGCAATAACCATTGTTGCCCAGGATGCATAAATACAATTTTCAAAGAGTTTTGCAAGATAGATTGAAGTGGGTCGAACCGGTAAAGAGAAGAGAAAATCTAACTCTCGGTCATTGTAAAACGTTGAAAACGAGGTAATAACATTGCTGAATAAAAGCATGATAAAAAAGACAAAAAATGCCATTTCAATTATTCTATCCATGAGCAGGGGACCTATTATCTCGATGGTCATAAGATAGGTAAAGATTCTAAAGAGTATATAAAAGGCACCAGCAAGAAAGCAGCCAATGACAAAGATAAAAGACGTAAGCCTTATTGCATTTATCGAAGCAATCGATTTTGTCATGGTTTTTATATGGGTGAGGAATATTATTCGGAAATCTTTCATGCTACAATAAAAGAAATTATTTTATGTCTACACTAACTGATTCTTCAGTAAGTTTTAGATATATTTCTTCAATATCCTTTGCCCCGGAGATTCTGGATAATTCCTCGAGACTGCCTATGAACTTTAATTCACCGGCATTAATTATCCCGATTCTTGATGCGATTTCTTTTGCAAAGGAGAGCGTATGGGTGCAAATAAAAAGGGTTTTCCCTTTATTTTTGAGGTCAAAAAAACATTCGCGTACAGTCTTGCTGCTCTTCGGATCTAAACCAACCAGGGGTTCATCAATCAATATTAAATCGGGATTATGCAAAAAGAGTTGACACATTATTACCTTCTGTTTCATCCCGTGAGAATAACTTTCAGAGAACTCATCGATCCAATCGCCGATTTCAAACTTTTTGAACAAATCCTCCATTTTTTTCTCGTAATTTTCTCTTTTTATCTTATAAATGCCCGCAATAAAGTTTATGAACTCACGACCGGTCAATTTGTTATAGATAAATGGTTCATCAGGGATATAACCGATCAAGGACTTTGCCTTTATCGGTTCTTTTTTAATATCAATTTCCTTAATATAGATTTCGCCATCGGTTAGATGTAGCAGTCCGGCGATCAGCTTTAGAGTTGTTGTTTTTCCGGCGCCATTTGGTCCTAGAAGAACGAATATCTCACCCGGATTTAATTCGAGATTCAAGTTTTTTACTGCCCATACATCACTGAATTTCTTCTTTAGATTTTTTATGACCAATGTTTTCATAAGATAACTACGTTATGCTTAATCGATATTCAAGCTACCTACTTATAGTCCAGGGTATTTATATTCAGTTTACCCACTACTTTTAAAACCTTTGCCTGTTCAGAGATCTCTCCTTCTTTTAATTTTAGATGTCCGACATCAGCAGGAAATTGGTTTAATGTAGGATCTACAGGTACCCATTTACCAAGCCAGACAGCGCACCAGGCATGATAATAATAGGCATATCCGTGAAGGTTTACCAATCCAACATATATCTTTGTTGGAATGCCCTGGGCGCGGGCAAGGGCAGCAAATAATATTGAATGTTCATTACAGTCGCCTTCTTTTGTTTTTAGAACATCAATGGCAGACGGTAAGGATGCAATAGGATTTTTCTTGACAAGATTGTAAACACCCTCTACTAATTTAGCGACCACCTTCTTGGCATTTTTTTCATTGCCCACAAATTCGTTCGCTTTATTAATTATTTCAGAATTTTTACACTGAATATAGACTGAGGATTCAAGGAATTCTTTATGTTCATTTATCGGAACAGAAAGATCAGGAAGTTCAGCAATATCGGCTTTGTACAATTCCATTATAATAGGTTCTTTTTCAATCAATTTCTGGTAGTCATCAGTTAAATCAAGCCCTTCTACCGTAATATTTTTCAATTCTATTTTTAAATAGGTAAGTTTATTTGGATCAGGAATCGGTTTATCAATCTTCACTGAAAAGAAAGAGAGCAAGTCAAAGGCATTGGCAGGTTCAATTTCAGCAAGTGCCCGTTCTCTTGAAAGAGGGATCATTTCCATACCCATTGCTGGCGATGATTCTTTTATCAATTTATAATTATCGTCAAGCCAAAGAATAGAATTGATTCCCATAATATTGATTTCTATCCTCATACCGACAAATTCTTTATCCAGAACCTTAACCTTTTCTTTATCAAATACTTTTATCACAGCTGAAGTAGAAGACTGGGTTGTTGGGTCAAAATATGGGATGGTAATTTCATCACCCGGTTTCATTTTTTTCTTTTGTATAACTTCCTCAATTGCATCAGGAAAATAAGGTTTTTCTTTTAGCGTAATTGTCTGGGTGTAAGGGATGCCTTGTGAATAAACAGTCAGCTCGAGCTCTTTCCCTTTTATCTTTCCCGCAACCTTTGACTCATGCCCTTGCGTTTGGATATCCATTACAAAATCCTTAAGTGCATAGTCTTTATCAGTATTGCAGAAGATATGAGTCATAACAGAACGTTGTGTATTCATCATGATAAGAGTCATCTGGCTTCGGTTCTCAATGATCAATCCTGTATCAGTTCTTGATATTATAGTAAAGGAATATCCAATGTGCTGACCTTGAAGAAATATGCCAAGCCATTCTTCTGAACTACCTTGAATCGAATTTGACTCTTTTGTAATAATAGTTGCATTACCTGGTTTTGGGATTTTAAGTAATAGATATATACTGACACCAAATACTGCAATGATAATTATAAAGCCGATTAACTTTTTCATTATTCACTCCTTTTATTCATTGTATTATATTCAAACGTAACGTTGTAGTCAATGGTTAAAAAATGGTTATTGGGTAAAGGGTAAGGAAGCTGGAATATATTTTATCCTGCATCCAAACCCTTAATGTTTTTAGGTATTTAGACATTTACCCAAGCCCGTTGCAAACGAGCTGGGTTTAGGTATTTTGGATTTTTGTCATTCATTTCTCTCATGTCATTGCGAGCGTCAGCGAAGCAATCTCTGACAATACAATAAAACCGAGATTGCCATGACCGCCTTAGGCGGTCTCGCAATGACCAGAAAGAATAGGCTTCAACTCATTCTTGACTTCCCATTTTTTTCGACTATAGTAAGCTGTAATCTAGTTCGCCTCAGGAAGACTGGATTAGGAAGGAGTCATTATGTCAGGGATTCTGCAGGAACTTTTAAATAAGAACGAAAACAGGATAATTTTTATTGTGCTTGATGGTTTGGGTGGTCTTCCAACTCCGGAAAAGACTGCACTCGAACTTGCCAGAACCCCTAATCTTGATAAATTGGCAAAAAACAGCAGTTTTGGTTTAACGATTCCTGTAGCAATCGGTATTACTCCAGGTAGTGGTCCTGCTCACCTTGCCATGTTTGGTTATGATCCCATAAAGAATCAGATTGGTAGAGGTGTGCTTGAGGCGCTGGGTATTGACATGGATGTTAAAGAAAAAGACCTTGCGATCAGGGCAAATTTTGCCACAATTAAAAATGATATTATTATAGATCGGCGAGCTGGAAGAATCTCAACTGAGGAATGCGCAAGGCTATGTAATAAATTACAGGCAGTAATAAAGAGTATTGAAAACATACCCGTGAACATTAAACCGGCTAAAGAACACAGGTTCGTTATAAAATTTGAAGGAGCAGGTCTTTCTGAAAACCTCACTGATGCTGATCCGCAAAAAGAGAATCTTGCGCGAGTTTTTGCGCAGCCCAAGAATGATAAGGCAAAAAAGACTGCCGAGATCATAAACACATTTATTAAAAAGGCAGCAGGGATTTTAAAGGATGAATCAAGGGCAAATTATCTTTTATTGAGGGGATATGCAAGAAATCCTAATCTTCAGCCAATGCCAGAAAGGTTTGGCATAAATCCGAGTGCAATTGCAACGTATCCAATGTATCGTGGTCTTGCCAGATTAGTAGGGATGAATGTGTTGAAGACCGGTGATACAATTGGCGATCAGATCAAAACACTTAAAGAGAATTACCTGAAATTTGATTTTTTCTTTTTCCACGTTAAAGGAACTGATAAGGCAGGTGAGGATGGAGATCAATCACTCAAGGTAAAATATATTGAAGAATTTGATAAAAATCTTCCTGTGATATTGAAGTTAAAACCTGAGGTTTTGTGTATTACTGCTGACCATTCAACACCGGCTATTTTGCATGCCCACTCCTGGCATCCGAATCCGATTTTATTATATTCAAAATATATTTTTCCTGAAAAGAAAAGATTTACTGAAAGAAATTGTGTTATAGGTAATTTAGGTAGAATGAAATCACTCGATGTAATGCCGTTACTTCTCGCACATTCATTAAAACTTAAAAAATATGGAGCATAATTATGAAAAGTCAAATAAATAAAAAAGCACTTATTTCAGTAGCAAATAAAGAGGGTATTGTAGAGTTAGCCAAGTCATTAAAGGGTTTAAATTTTGTAATCATTGCCACCAGTGGAACGCAGAAGTTGTTGAAAGAAAATGGTATTGAGGCAATAAATATTGCTGATTATACCGGGGGCATTGAGAGTGAGCGGGTAAAGACATTGAGTCAAAAAATTGCCCAAGAGATTCTTGAAACCGGAGAAATAGGTCTTGTTGTCTGTAATCTTTATCCATTCTTTTCCCAGAAGGATAGATCGCTCGATGAAATGATTGAGTTTATTGATATTGGTGGTGTTACATTAATCAGGGCAGGAGCAAAGAATTATAAGAAGGTCGGTGTTGTATACGATCCAAAACAGTATAATGGGGTAATAGAGGTACTGGAAAGCGATAAGTTTACTGAAGAATTTAGATTATCCCTGGTGCAAAAGGCATTCGATTATATTGCCTGGTATGATGTTATTATTGCTCAATACTTTGCAGATGATTTGGGACAAAGGGAGTATTTTTCAAGTGCCGCAGAAAGATTTATTCATATGCGCTATGGTGAAAATCCGCATCAGAAAGCAGCATTCTATCTCAATAGATTACACCAACAAGATTTTAAGATTCATGGTGGAAAACAGATTTCATACAACAATATCCTCGATGCTGATGTGGCGTTTGGTGCGGCAAATGAATTTAAAGAAGAAATTGCCTGTGCAGTAATAAAGCACCAGACTCCTTGTGGTGTTGCTATTGGTGATACTCAAAAAGAGGCATTTGAACGGGCATATATGGCAGATTCTATGTCGGCATTTGGCGGTATTGTAGGGTTGAACAGAAGGGTTGATGCAGAAACTGCAGAACTTATTGAAAAACACTTTTTTGAGGTCGTGATTGCCCCGGGTTTTGGAGATAAGGCATTAGAGATATTACAAACAAAGAAAAATTTGAGAATAGTAGAATTACCACCGGCACTTATTCAACGAGTAGTATATAAACCGGTATTCAGTGG
>JAGMEL010000057.1 GCA_023128195.1 Caldifarciminota bacterium
GCATTGAAATTCGCCTGGAAGGTTGTGAAATGGGCAAAATCGAATTCAGTTGTATTCGCAGTTAAAGGTAGAACAGTCGGGATTGGTGCGGGCCAAACTTCAAGGGTTGGTGCTGTGGAAATCGCGGCAAGGCAGTCAATTGATAGGAGTGCCGGGATTGTTATGGCTTCAGATGCATTCTTTCCGTTCAGGGATGGCATTGATACAGCAGCAAAAGGCGGCGTAACTGCCGTAATACAGCCGGGCGGTTCAAAACGCGATCAGGAAGTGATTGATGCCTGTGATGAACATGATGTAGCGATGATCTTTACGCATATGAGGCATTTTAGGCACTGAGGCGTGCCAGGAGATCAGGGAATTAAATTCATCTGATACCCTGATAATCTGATATCCTCCGCCATAATACTACAATACCATCCACAGCGAAATATTGAAGAGCATTTCTTCTTTATCGTCGTCTGATAGGTGGCTATAATTAGTCCAGTATCGCTTACCCACATCTGCCTTTATATAGAAGTTGTATCTTAATGTATAATCTAAACCAAACCTAATTTCTAATCTTTCCTCCACTACACCTGAGGGAAATGGTGGATTCCAATTTCCTCCTTCTTGTTCATAAGGTAAGAATATACTGCCTTCGCCTTTTCTTCTATAATCTATTCTCAAACCAGGATACAAGCCATATTTATTCATAAATTTGGCGGAAAAAAATAACTCATCAACATCATTACCTGAAGGAAATCCCAAAGGATAACCATTACATTCATAAGTATTTATCGATAGTCTGTGCGTATAAACCCATTTGTCGACGCGTGTATAATTCGTTTTAAGTAAAAGATTATTGAATATGAGCGATTTAAATCCGATTTTATAGGCAAGTTTATTAGGATATGGATCATCTTCATACATATAATCATCAATCAGAAATTCACCGTAAATAATTGAATTAAACAAGGAAATCTGTAGATCAAAACACCACATAATATTGTCATTTTTATTAATCCCCCATTGTGAAAAATAATAAGGTAAAAAAGGATTCAGGTATAATGGTTCAAGTGTTTCGCCAAAAAGAATTGCCTCAGAAAAACCTAATTTCAAGAATCCTTTTATATTCAACCCAAGACGATGAATCGAGATGTAGCGGTTTTCTGATGCATTCAGGATTGAAAATATATTATAGAATTCAAAATATTGAGCAGGTATAAATAAGAGGTAACCATCATAACCCTGTGGGGCGAACGAGAGTAAAAGATCATTTTCATAACCTGGACCAAGGAGAAAATTACGCCTTCCTATATTAAATTTTATCTTACCGGCATTAAATTTCACGAGTCCTTCAGTCAGATAAGCCTGAAAATCTTTCCATGGTCTTGGTCCGAAACTATCAATTTCAGAGGCGCGCTGAAGTCGTATTGCCTGCGCGTACCTGATATTGTCAGTTAATTGACCGCCTGCCCTGAAGTCCAGAAAACCGTAATAATATTCGGGATTTTTTTGATATTCTGACTTGGCATGAATAAGATATGAAAAGCCTTCATCCCTTATTAATAATGGATTAAAGCACGAGATTATTCTTCTGTCTATTTCATTGAGTTCAAGGTCATTGATTAATATTTCGTCAATTTGTGAGACAATCCACGCCGTCTCATATGGCCTTATTGTAGGAATATCAACCAGCCCTTTAATCTGAAGATATTCTATGTTATCCATAATTGGCGAATCAAAGGGTAATGTATAGCTAAACAAAATAAGTAATAACATTAAAACCTCCTATTTGTAATAAATGCCTAAATACCTAAAATACCTAAACCCCGTTAGATGTTTACTATCTAAACGGGGTAAACACCTAAACCCAGCCCGTTTTGCAATGGCCCTGGGTAAATTCCTAAAAGAATTCATGGCTTTTGATTTACCTTCATTATGTCAAAATCCCAATGAAAAAGTTTTTTGAATTTAAGCATTTGATATTCATTGAATATTTGATATTTGACATTTGTCATTATATCAAAACCCTGTCTCTAACATTAAATGAATCTTGCCGTCTTGCCAGGTACCCTGTTTTGGCCAGGCAATAATAAGCGATGCATCCGCAAAATCCGATTTTGCCTCTAAACCCAATCCATAAGAAAATTTTATATCATTTTGAAGTAAGGCTATATCAAATAAAGGAAATATAAAGATTTTTTTGTACTCGATATTCAACCATTTTACATCAGAGAGAATAAATTCTTCTTCGAGATAACCCCTCAAGCTCTTTGCTCCACCAATGCGAAAGTAATCAAAATACTCAACAGAATCAGTTCTAACCACATAATAGTGTGGCTTAATAATAAATTTATTGATATCAAATTCACCGTTATACTGTATTTTCCACCTATCATATCGACGAAAGAGATATTCAAAAGAGATATTTTGTCGGCAATACCAGTTTAGTATTGCACGGTCCAGACTAAATCCTATTCCTAATATGTTGTCAGTATGCCCGTTTGCTGCTGAATCGCCACCAAAATAGGAAATGGATTCAATGCCTGACATCAATGATATCTTAACGTGTTGACCAAATGGCGCGATGATTTTAGCATTAAATTGCACAAGTCTTGTGCTGTCATAGGTCAATAAAGAGAAATTGCCATTTACGGCAGCCGGGAATATTAGTATCGGTTCAGTGAATTGTAGCGAAAAAAGTTTTTGATACTCATAACAGAACTGTAATCTACGCAGCGACCCTAGAAGATTTAGCGAATAGAAAGAGATACTGAAATTGAAGTTATCTTCAGCCAGAGACCCAAACGTAGTTAAGTAATCGCTTCTCTTCTCTTTTAGGTTAAGCACCAGGTAGTAATTTCCATCCCGGTATACTATATTGTCACTAATATCTTCAAAGGCATCTGTTTTCAGCAAATCCTTTTTTGAACGCTCAATCTCTTTACTAGAAAAATAGTTGCCTGCTTTTAAATTCGCAACTTTTTTAACGGCTTTTATTTGACTCTTACCTTGAATATCAAAGAGATAATCTGAAATTATTACCCTTTCACCTTCCTCAACATTTAGAATTATTTTTTCAGGTTTGTTATCTGCATAAATGATTTCCGGGTGAATACGGCAGAAAGGGAAGCCAGCATCAGTATATTTACAGAGTATACGTGCAATAAAATTTTCAACGTCAGTTTTATTTTTTATGCTAATATCATCACTCATTAAATACGGGGACGAAAAAAAAATATTGCCGGTAATTTCGACGGTTATATCACTCTCTGTTCCTTGCATAGATGCTATTAGAATAATACTAAAAATGCTCCAGCTAACTATGCACATTCTATTATTCGCCTACTATACTTTTTACAACAAGTTTTTATTATTCAACAAGAATTGGATTCAGATTCCATTTCTCAAAACTGCTACCCGGCGCTACGACTGGAAAAGAAAAGGTCGCCATTTATCCTTAGGTTTACCAAATTCATTAAGAACAAAAGTAAAATAATTTGGTTTTTTCAGCTTTCTTATCAATTTCATTTTTGCCTCCCCGATACTTCGGTCTCCTTTGCGATTATTACACTCAAGGCAAGCACAGACAAGATTTTCCCATGTGTCGGCACCGCCTATTGACTTGGGAATCAGGTGATCAGTCGTCATCATTCCAGTTCTTTTACCACAATATTGACATTGATGATTGTCTCTTTTGATTATATTTTTCTTTGTTAAGGTTATTTCTTTTCTTTTTATACGTACAAAATATTTTAATCTAATTACGGAGGGAACTGAATATGTTAAACTGATGCTATGTAATAATACGCCATCTACATTTTCGATTAAATCAACTTTACCCAGTATTACTAATGTAATTGCCCTTTTTACTCTTAAAATCGTTAGTGGTTCGTAATTTTGATTCAAGAGCAGGACAGGAGTCCGTAGCATCAGAAACGTATTTTAATTTGTTGAATTTTATCGATTACAAGATGGCGATTATATGTAAGAAAACCAAAGATTTTTGAAGAATCATCATACGCCACATAAATTCTTAAGGAATCAAGAATCGTACGGTCGATAAAAATCGAATCAGGATTCAACTCTACATTTGCCTTCCTGGCTTCTTTTATAAGATGATCCATGATTTCGCTATTAGTCATTGTGTAACCTATTGCTATCGCATGATCAACCTTTTCATTGATTGTCCCATATGTGAAATGGACCTGGCCAATTTGATAGGCTATGTACCCGATTGTCAATAATAGAATTATCATGAAAATTACGCCAAAACCAGATATACCCTTGTTTCTCATTATTTGTTACCTTTGCAATAAAACCATTTATCTTCTTCTAATGATTTTATCCAATTATTACAACGGGTGATTTCATTTTTTGCATATATATTGAAGGTATTATCAACCTTGGCTTTATTATAATAAGAAATTGCCGTGCGGAAATGACTGATAGCGCTGGTAAGTTTACTACAATTTTTTTTGCTTTTATTTTTATCCCAGGCTACCTTTAATCCATAACCCCGTCTTTCATGGATGTCACCGAGCAAAAATTCGGCGTAGACATTATCCGGCGCGAGTTTTTTTGCTTCTTTGATTAGCCCTTCTGCAGTGCTATATTTCCCCTGGCTTATCTTGAGATCGGCGAGGTGAAATATGGGTCCTGGATTATCCGGCGCAAGTGCTCTTGCCGCTTCAAATTCTTTTTGAGCATTTGTATATTTTTTCTGCCGCTGATAGACCTGCCCCAATTGTATATGGTAATAGTAATTATCAGGTTTTTTATCAATAAGATGTTTGTATTGTTCAATAGCTTCATTATACCGTTTTAGATCAACGAGTGTTTCGGCGAGTTTTTTCCTGACATCTAAATTTTTTGGCTTCTTGATCACCAGATTTTTGAGGTAGGATACTGCCTCACCCGGTTCATCTTTCTCAATATAAACTTTAGCAATAGCAAACATCGTTTCGATATTCTCTGGTTCATATTCAAGACTCTTATTGTAATATTCTAATGCTGTATCATATCCTTTCTTTTTTGTGTAGCACGCTGCCAGTCCATTTAGCAGATCTACTTTAGTCGAATCAACATGCAGTCCACTCTGGAATTCAGTTATTGCTTTATCATAATTCTTATAATCTATAAAGTAAATTGTGGCTAAACCTTCGTATGCCCTTGTGTCATACGGATCTACTTTTTTGGCTTGACTATAAGTAGACTCGGCAGCAACAATATCGCGCTTTACCCAATATGTTTTAGCAAGGATAATATATGCCGCATAATATTTAGGATCCACTTTTATTGCTTCGTTGAAATTCTTAATTGCCTCATCATATTTACACTGTTTGTAATATTCAAAACCAATGGAGTGGTACTGTTCAGCTTTCTGTCTGTTTTCTGTATCTAAATTACCTTTGCTTTCAACTGTCTGGCTGGACGCACAGCTAAAGCCAATTATGACTATTAGTGTTATTATAGAATATTTAATTCTAAATAATTTATTCATCATTTCTCCATTCCCCAATAAGGGGTTTATGGAGCCGACGGGATTCGAACCCGTGACCTCTTGACTGCCAGTCAAGCGCTCTCCCAACTGGGCTACGGCCCCCGATCTTTCATCTTTAATAAGATAAAGGCATTATATAATAAAAATTAAAAAAAGTCAAGGGGAAATATTGAGATTTCTGTGAAAGTCCAGAAATCTCTGATTATTCACCCCGTGAAATATGAGCATAGAATATGATTTTACTGTATTGAATGTACATATCCCATATTTTATTCCTATTTTTATAACAGTTTTCTTTTATTTCACGGGGCAGGGTGATGGAATATAGATTGCACAGATAAAAAATTTCAAAAAAACATATTAGAAAATTAGCCCCGCACTTTTTTAAAAAGTGCGGGGCTAATTAGTTTTTGCGATTGGCCTTAGTCTGTTGGTATTTCTTCTCCAGGCTCCATGATAATATATGGTAAACACCATGCCCGGGAATAATAGGTCGCAGTAGAATCGCCAAATAGGGTTTGCCAGCCCAACACATCCACAGCACTATGTCTGACAGCAGGTGTTGTAATTACTGAGTCATCAGCGATTACCCAGGTGCGGGTAAAGGTTGTGGTATTTTCTCGGTAGAATGGTTGTCGAATATGATGTCCAACTCCTGGTCTGTGTCCAATACCATGATGCAGAAATGCCCATGTAGAATCATCCTGGGCACTGCACGTTACAGTTACATCTACTGTGTCAGACGGATAGAATATGGGTAAACTATCCCTTTCAAAATAGGTGTCAGCACTGTTAACCACAAACTCGTAACCACGACTTACAACCTCTGCCTTAACTTCAGTAATAATTACTGGATAGTCAGTATCAACTGTATAGATATCAGCAACAGTTAGGCTGAGTATGTGCCAGCTCTCATCATCCCTGAATAATTTTACCTTTCTAATAACACTGTCTGATATGGCGCGTTGATATATCGGACCAAACGAATCATTATTCACAAAGATACCATAGCCCGGTGGCGCACCGTGAAAATATGCTGTAATCGTTACATCAGCACTATTACCAGTAACAATAATATGATATTCACGGGTTACTGGACGTTCTATCCACCTTACCCATCTTACATAATCTATAGTATCAGCGAGTAATTGGGCTTCATAAGGACTCTGTCCAGCCTGGGGCACATCCGTGCTGTCATTAGCTGTCCTGACCGCGCCGTCACCGACAAACCATGAAGACTCGAGGAGTGCCTGGATAGCATCCTCGTCACTTTCTTTAGTACAGCTGACTACTACGACTGCAATCAGCAATAAAGGCATCAAGATCTTAATATATTTCATTTTGCCTCCTCTAAAATAATATGACGCCCGATACTGTTTAAAGGTTTAATCCTTTTTTCCTCTCTGTGATATGCGTGCAGCAAAGATGCTTAGCTCAAACAACAATAATAACGGTACGGAAATTAAAAGCAGTGTAAAAAAATCACCGGTTGGTGTAATTACAGCACACAACACCAGGAGTACAATAATAGCCTCTGCTCTGTGTTTTGTGACTGTATCTACATCGATAATCCCTAATTTCATTAAGAAAAAGAGAAGAAGCGGTAATTGAAATAGAAAACCACTTCCCAAAAGACACCAAATGATAAAATTCAGATATTTATTTATATTCATTAATGGTTGAAGATACTCGGTGCCAAAGGAAAGGAGAAATTTTAATCCATAAGGGATGAGAATGAAGTAGCCGAAGAGATTTCCGATAATAAAAAGGATCATACCAGAAGCAAGATAGGAAATAGAAATACTTCTCTCTTTTTTTGTTAATCCTGGTCCAATAAATGCCCATGTTTGATATAATATCAATGGAAATGAGATAATAACTCCTAAGAAAATTGCTACCTTTATTTGAGAGGTGAATGCCTCGATTGGTGCGAAGAAATACGCAGATTGGAGTTGTGCTTTCTGGATTATTATACTCAATGCCTTCTTTGAAAATACAAAACCGATTATCGAAAAGATGCCCACGCAGGCGATTGAATAAAATATTCTTTTTCTTAATTCTTCAAGATGATCAATAAAACTCAATTTCTTCTCAGTCATAAAATTGTTTTATTTCTTTTAAAAACCCCGGATTTTCAGAATCGGTGTCATTATAATGCAGATAATTTTTTGCGCTTGACATTATACTAAGGTCTTTAATCTCGGTATTTCAGTAGTAATGAATATATATTTTTATTGGAGACTGCTAAAATGCTATTATCAACCACAAACACATAGTCATACTTTATTCGTGGCAGATTATATATAACATTGTATAATTCATTGTCAGGATCATAGTAGTTAATGCCAGCATAAGAGGCACAATAGAGCACCTTATCATCAGTATCAATATCATATATATTAAAATAGGGTAAAAGGAACCAGCTTGTATCAATATCTGCTGAATCCTTGTGAATGTTCCGATATTTAATGACTTGATTGTTTACACCAAGGAGATAAAGTACACCTTTGAGTTCAACTATATCCTTTACTCCAAAACTTATTTCCTTTAGCCATTTATTAAATTCCCTGTTGTATTTATAAAACCCTGTTTCACTGCCGACAAAGATCTCATTATCCATTGGATAAACAACATATACAGCATATCGGTCAGGGCCAAATGGCATAGGAATATTAGCTTCTTTAGCAATTTTGAACAAGCCAGAATTAGTGCCCACATACAGATACTTTTTATCCTGGCTAAGACAGAGTATGTTAGTTGATAAATTGCTTATAGTGAATATCACTCCACCGCTTGCCCGGGAAATCCTGCTTCCAAAGCTGACAATAAAATAGTTGTTAAATGGTAGTACATCAGCGATCTCATAGGTAAAACGCTGATATTTCCAATTATCTGCTCCAGCTGGGTAGTATGACAAACCAAGGGACGAGATAAAATATATGTTATTATCAAACTTTTTTGCTTTTCTTATCCCAGAATCAAGGGGTCCATAAATAACCCTTTGTTTTTGCCACGACACTTTATTATATTTTAAAATACCGTATCGATCAGTACCGACATAGAGGTACATACCATCATCATAAATAGCGGTTATCGGGAATTGATGGAATGGGGCTTGCGATTCTTCCAGTTCGTCAAAATAGTAATACGGCGTGAGAAATGTATAGTTTTTTATATCAGCGCCCGTTGTTTTTTTATACCACACCAAATTTCCCGGGAATGAATTTATTATTTTCAGTTCACCGGTTCTTTTATTTAGCGAATAATCCCGTGTACCATCCAGATACAAATAGTTCTGGCCAATGCCGAATCTATCTACTTCAGTGACAACTGGATATTCACTGACATTATACGAGGCTATAGTAAATCGAATAATACCTGAAGTACTAATAATCCAGAGATCATTGTAGTATTGATCATATCCCACAAGATCTATATCCTGGTCAAAATGGATGGTTTTTTTTATAATTAGATTCTGTTTGTCGAACATAAGAAGATAGTTATCACTTATTGCGAAAACATAAAGAGGTGATGTTACAAGAGATTTTATCCTGCCGAGTGGTGGTACAATAGTATAATGGTCCCAGAATATATTTTTTGGAGTAATGTTTATAGAAAATATTATGCAGCAGATCAATAAATTAATCATTAGCGTTTTCTTCTACAAATTCTCTCCGGGTAATATAATTTATTGATTCTGGTATATAATCTATCAAATCACCAGCAGTTAATGCATATTCATTGCTTTTGTCCATTGCTAATTCAGCACAAAGCCCGTGTAAAAAAACGGCAAGTATTGATGCTTGTGCTGGTAATAGATTTTGAGCCAGGAACCCACTGATCATGCCAACAAGAACATCACCTGACCCGGCTGATGCAAGTCCAGAGTTTCCCGTGGGGTTTATATATGTCTTACCTTCGGGTAATGCAATTAATGTCGGTGCTCCTTTTATGATGAGCACGCCACCAAAATCCTTTGCTAATTTTGGTGCAAGGTCGATTCGTCTTAAATTGATCTCCTGGGGTGTAATCTTGGTTAGACGCGAAAGCTCGCCCGGGTGGGGTGTGAGGATAAAAGGTGCGCGGATTTTCTTGAAAAATTTTTTGTTCTGGGCAATAATATTGATTGCATCTGCATCAATAACAACAGGCATTGAAATTTGAGGTAGGAATTTGAATAAGAATTCCGCAGTCTCTGGATGTGTAGTAATACCGGGACCAATTACTACAACATCAGTTTTTTCTAAATGTGGCAACAGTGTATCTATGGCTTTCACGCTGATTGTTTCTTCTTTGGTCTGTGGCAGTGAAACCTTTACAACCTCCAATAATTTTGATTCCAGGGCATCTATAATACCTTCTGGTGCAGCAAGACGCACAAGACCTGCACCAACTCTTAACGCAGATGTTGCTGCCATTGCCGCAGCACCGGAAAATCCCCTTGCCCCGGCAATAATTAAAATATTTCCAAATGTTCCTTTATTACCATCAGGTTGCCTGATTGGAAGAAGTTCGTGTATATCGTCGAATTCAATGATTTGAGCAGGACCTTTTTCTATTAATTTATAAGGCACTCCAATATCAACGATATACAGGTCGCCGCAGAATTCCCTGCCTGGATAAAGAAAATTGCCTCGTTTGGGCAGGCACATCGTTGCCGTGGCATCGGCAATGATACAGGTATTATCAAACTGCCCGTCATCTCCATTAATACCAGATGGAATGTCTACAGAAAGGATAAATGCGTCAGTATTATTGATCATCTCAATAAGTTTGTGATATATACCCTTGGGTGTACCTTTAAATCCAGTTCCAAAGATGGCATCGATGAACACATCAGGATTGAATGAATTGTAAACCCTTTTAATTTTGTTTATATCTGTTGTTTCGTAGAGTTCAATTTCAGATTTCTTTGCAAGTTTGTAATTGAGTAATGCATCGCCTTTTAATTCATTTCCTTTGCCAGTAAGGATAATCTCTACAATAGAGCCCCGATTTTGCAAATGTCTTCCAATAACAAAACCATCGCCACCATTATTCCCCTTGCCGCAGATAATCAAGACTTTTAAATCTTCCAGGTCAAAATATTCTTCGAGTATATTAACACAGCCCCTGCCAGCATTTTCCATTAAAACAATTCCAGGAATTCCCAGGGATTTCATTGACCATTTGTCAATCTTTTTCATTTCGTCGTTAGTGACGATTCGCATAATTTAATTTTACGAAAAAAATACTGAAAGTCAAGAGTAGGTACAGCGATTATGAAAAAGAGAGGAGCTGGGGGCTCCTCTCTCATATTATTATTTTACTATAATGATCTTTTCTTCTACACTTACATCGCTATCAGCTTTCAAGAAATACACACCATCACTCAAATCAGATGTTGGTATATTGATCTCGCTCATACCCTGCTTCAGTTTGATCAATCTCACGAGGCTTCCCTGAATATCATACATTTTTACCATGAGTCCATTCTGTAAAGGTGCACCAAAACTTAAATGCATAGTATTTCTAATCGGATTTGGACTGACGACAAGATTAAAATGGGTATATTTGTGCACTGGTGATTCATCCACCTTTACCCCGTTTAGAACCACAAGACCACTATCAATATCAGGTAAGAAATTATCACTATATTTTGTGACAGTTATCCAGGCATAACCCTGATGCTGAAATGTATTATCAGGAAAGATGAATTGTGCCTGTCCTGAGCCATTTGTTGATTGCCTTTCATAGACAGTTGAATCCTGCATTATTGTCACGAGGGCATTATTTACAGGTGATCCTGAATATTGTACTGTAACGGTAAAGGTATCTGGGTTATTATCGCCATAGACTGCAATAGTATCAGATGAATAGTTTACAATGAAGTTCTTTATAGCATCAGTCCAGATAGGCATTTCCGGGTCTCCAAACAGATCATACTCAAAAAGACACCATCGCCACCACCACGTTGATATTAAAGATGCCCTTTGGTCCTTGGCAGCAGCCAGGACATGGCCAATGTGATATGCATTTGTGCCAAAAAGTTTTCGGTAAAACCAGACAGACAATTCACCTGATGGCCCGAGTGCACCTTGTGGAGAAGAATACCCCCACCCATATCTTGTATTCATTATTGTTGCTACAGCACACTTTTTGTTGACATTGACCATACGCTCAGCCAGACAATCATAATTTGCCGAGCTGCCTCCTTGATCAATCGCTCCACAAAAGCAACCCATACTATTAATAATAGCCGCATCAATCGAATCATTTGTCTGTGCTCCGACATCAGAGTGATAGTAATAAACATTCGAACCGTAATTATAGTATTCTCCGTATTCATTTCCATGACCAACCATATGGCAGAGATTAAAACCCTGATTGAGTGAATCCCTGGTAATATATCGGGACATAAGACCATTGCTCTCATAGAGTTTTGATTTTTGCCAATCATTTGGTATGGTATCGGCAATAGTGTCATTTATGCCATTTCCATAATTCCCTGTCCAGAGATTACCAACAGGTAAAAGGACCTTTTCGACAAAAGAGGAAGATGGAGTTTTTTCGTAGGTAATTACCTTACTTACAAAGTTATTTACCTGACTTGTATTTTTAACCGGTGCCCTTCCCACATACACATCGGCATACGCATTTACGCCATCAGCGAATTCCCCATAGATACCATTCCCGTTTGCATCCCATGTGCCATCGAGATCAGAAAAATAGAGGTCACATGGGATGGTATCCTCGTCATTGTAATAGCCGACGTTGCTTGTATAAAAGTATGTATCTCTTCTCGGAACATATTCTTCGCTGTGTTCAAAATCACACTGGCCACCAAGAAGGAAGTAGATCGCACCAGAATCTGCTGCTTCAGTAATAAAGTCTC
>JAGMEL010000058.1 GCA_023128195.1 Caldifarciminota bacterium
TTAGCTCAGTTGGTAGAGCATCGGATTTTTAATCCGGTGGCCACAGGTTCAAATCCTGTACGACCCATTATATGTCGATCGACAAAGTCTTGGCACAAAAGATTATGTTGGTAATTATTCAAACTGATAGAGAGTTCTTCTTAGATGTTCCAAAATTCCAAATTCCAAATCCTAAATACCAAACAAATTCAAAATCCAAAATTCTAAATTCCAAACTCTAGTTTATATGCTGACAAATATTATTTTAGCTCTAATTATTTTTGCACAGTCCCAGGATGTTGTGGTTCATGTATTCTATACACCTGATTGCGAACATTGTATGGATATTCTCCTTGACGATATACCAAAACTGCAGAACAAATACCAGTTTACACTGAAAAAGTATGATATAGATATTCTGAAAAATTACACACTTTTAGAAGAAATGGAAAAAGGGGTCAAAAATATTGGAGAAGATCTTCCCGTTATCTTTGTTGGTGATTCAGTATTTTACGGACCTAAAGAGATTTGCAAAAACTTAGAAACCACGCTAAGGAAATCTGCAAAGAACAAGAAACCAGTTGCTAAAGATACAATTATTACTACAACTATTCCGAAGAAAAATAAAATTGGTGAAATAAATTTATATTACTTTTACCAATCTGGTTGCAAAGAGTGTAACCGTATTGAAATCTTATTGAGCAATCTGCAAAAGACCTATGATCATTTAAAAGTACATAGATTCAATATTTTCGATGATTCGGGCAAAATTTTCCTTGAAGGCTTAGCCGCAAGAAATGAAATCCCTGAAACGAAAAGGTTAATCGTACCGGCAGTCATTATAGGTGATGGCTATTTAATAAAAGAGAATATTACCTTGACGCAGATAAATTTGCTACTACAAAAATACGGAAAAGGTACTCCAAAACTCGATACACTGAATTTTGAATCTGCTGAACAGGGTATTTTAAAAAGATTTTCGCAATTCTCTATTTTTGGTATTTTACTAGCCGGGTTATTAGATGGTGTTAATCCCTGTGCATTTGCAACATTAATCTTCTTTGTCACATATCTGTTATTCATTGGCAGACGACGCAAAGATGTAATTTTAATGGCATTGTTTTTCATTCTTGCTGTATTCATTGCGTATTTTGCAATAGGTATAGGCGCATATAATTTGCTAAAATACTTTTCAGGATTTAATCTCATTGCCAAGATTATATTCTTGGGTTTTGGTATTATAGCAATTACTCTGGGCATACTTAGTTTACGTGATTATTTCATTGCAAAACGTGGTGAGCCAGGAAAGATGATTTTACAATTGCCTCTGGGCATAAAGCAGCGTATACACAAGGATATAAAAGAAAAGACTGCATCAGGTGGGATAATATTCGGTTCACTTATTGCTGGCTTTTTGATCTCTTTTTTAGAATTCGGCTGTACAGGGCAGGTTTATTTACCAACCATTACATTTATGGTTTCAAAAGCAGGATTCTCGTTAAAACCAATTTTTGCCCTTTTACTCTACAATGTTATGTTTATTCTGCCTTTAATTGTAATCGCGTTCTTGGCAACAATATTTACCACAAAGAAAATAGCTAAATCAATGGAAGCGAAGATTCCCCTAATAAAGCTCTTTACAGCAGTACTTTTTTTCGCACTCGGTATTATTTTAATTTTATTAGCATGAAAAAGAAAATTATATTAATTGTCATAGCTATTATTATTGCGATATTTATTTTAAAAACATTGATCCCGACTGAAAAGGACCGTGTTAAAAAAAGTATTGAATCATTAAAAAGTGCCGCAGAAAAAGAAGATAAAATAGAAACACTCAAGTATATAGACGAAACATACAAAGACAGGAATAACATGACCTATGAACAGTTAATAATGATTATTGACGATCTTTCAGCCCAGGTTGATTCAATAAAGATTTCGATAAGTAGCTTAAAAATAAATATCGATTCAACCGATGCCCAAAACACAATTTTTGCGAGCTGCAGTTTAGGGTTAAAGATTTTCGCAAGACAAGCTGGTGATAGAGTCCTTGTGTTCGGTGGAATCATCAAACCTGCTCCAGTACGCGCCTACTTCAAAAAATGCGAAGATCATTATAAAGTGTACTCTGCGGAATATTAAGAAAGAGTAATCGGGTAATCACTTTATTGACAAAAAATGAAAATCCGCTATAATACTGACATGCTTTTCAAAGAAGTGCCAAAAAACCTTGATTTTCCTGAAATGGAACACGAAATTGCTGAATTTTGGCAAGACAAAAATATCATTGGCAAATATTTAATAAAAAATAAGGGCAAGAAAAAGTGGTCATTTCAGGACGGCCCAATTACTGCTAATAATCCGATGGGTGTGCACCATGCCTGGGGTCGTTCATACAAAGACATGTTTCAACGATATAAAACCATGAAAGGTTATGAGCAGCGTTATCAGAACGGATTTGATTGCCAGGGTTTATGGGTTGAGGTCGAGGTTGAAAAAGAACTCGGTTTTAAATCAAAGAAAGATATCGAAAAATACGGCATAGATAAGTTTGTACAGAAATGCCGTGACCGGGTGCATAAGTATTCTATGGTCCAGATTGAATCATCCATAAGAATAGGCATGTGGATGGATTGGGGTGATTGGAAAACCTCAATGGATGACAAGGACTGGATGAAAAAGAGCCACTCATATTATACTATGAGCGAGGTAAATAATTATACGATATGGCACTTTTTAAAGAAATGTTTTGAACGAGGCTTTATTTACGAAGGTGTTGATGTAATGCCCTGGTGTGCACGCTGCGGTACAGCAATCAGTGATATGGAAATCGCAACTGAAGGTTATCAAGAACTCACGCATAAAGGAGTAATTGTTCGCTTTAAAATAATTGGCAGAGAAAATGAATATTTCCTGGTCTGGACAACAACACCATGGACATTGACCTCAAACACCGGGTTAGCAGTTCATCCTGAGCTAATCTATGCAAAGGTAAAAAATAATGGTGCAATCTATTATCTTAGCAAAAATTTATTAAATGTTTTAAAAGGTAAATATGAAGTAATACAAGAATTAACAGGAAAAAAACTTTTAGATTTGACGTATGAAGGTCCTTTTGATTATCTGTCTGTTCAAAAAGATGTTATTCACAAAGTAATTCCCTGGGATGAGGTAAGTGAAAGCGAAGGCACTGGCGTGGTTCACATTGCTCCGGGCTGTGGTAAAGAAGATTTTGTCCTGGGCAAGGAATTCGATTTAAAAACGATTGCACCTTTAGATGAACTTGGAGTATATATTAAAGGCTTTGACTGGCTCTCTGGTAAAGACGTCAAAGAGGTTGCCCAACCGATTATTGATGATCTGGACAAACGAAATATATTATACAATGTTGAAGATTACACGCACCGCTACCCGATTTGCTGGCGCTGTAATAGTGAATTAATTTTCAGATTAGTTGATGAATGGTTCATTAGTATGGACACCTTGCGCTATGAAATTGCTGAGGTGGCAAAAAAGGTTGAACGCTGGATACCGTCTTATGGATTAGCCCATGAGCTTGACTGGTTAAAAAATATGTCAAACTGGTGCATTTCAAAAAAACGTTACTGGGGTTTAGCTCTCCCCATCTGGAAATGCAAATGCGGCAGCTTCACAGTCATCGGTTCAAGAAAAGAACTCCAGCAGCGTGCTGTTAAAGGATGGCAGGAATTTGCTGAGCATTCACCGCATCGTCCCTGGATTGACAAAATCAAAATCAAGTGCGACAAGTGCGGCGCCCTGGTCTCACGCATCCCTGAGGTTGGCAATCCTTGGCTTGATGCAGGTATTGTGCCGTTCTCAACCATACGTCCACCTGATGACATGCACACAATTTCTAATGGTTATCCCTTTGATAAAACCTATTGGCAGGAGTGGTTTCCCGCTGACTTCATCTCTGAATCTCTTCCTGGCCAATTCAGAAATTGGTTTTATTCGATACTTGCAATGAGCACGGTCTTGGAAAAAAAATCACCATTCAGAGTACTCCAGGGGTATGCGTCCTTACACGATGAACATGGCGAGGAAATGCACAAAAGTAAAGGCAATGCGATTTGGTCAGACGATGCTGCTGAGAAAATCGGCGCTGATGTGATGCGCTGGATGTTTGCCAAGCATAACCCGGTTCAGAATTTGAATTTTGGCTATGGTCATGCAAAGGAAATAAAAAGGGTATTATTGACCTTGTGGAATGTCTATTCATTCTTTGTCACCTATGCAAAAATCGATCAGTTCAACCCGGTTAGCAAAAAAATCACCGAAAGCAACTTGCGAAAGCTGGATAAATGGATTCTCTCCAAGCTAAATTCTCTGATTGAACAATGTGACCGGGTTTATGACAACTATGATTTAGTATCAATAGTCAAAGGAGCTGAGAAATTCTTCGCCGATCTGTCAAACTGGTATATCCGCCGTAGTCGAAGAAGATTCTGGAAATCAGAGAATGATTCAGATAAGGAAACTGCATATTTAGTTCTTCATGAATGTCTTATTAAACTGCTTAAAATTATTTCGCCAATTTTACCCTTTTTAACTGAGGAAATGTTTCAGAATCTTGTTGTCAGCGTTGATAAAAATGCACCTGAGAGTATTCACCTTTGTGATTTTCCTGAGGTTGATAAAGAAAAAATCGATGAAAAATTAGAAAGTGAAGTCTCTTTGACGCGTACCATTGTTTCCCTTGGACGCGCAGCGCGGAACAAGGTCAATATCAAAATCCGTCAGCCCCTGAAAGAAATGCTTGTAAATATACCAAAAGAGAGTCCACAACTTACTAATGATGATAAAGCAATAATTTTAGAAGAACTGAACATAAAGGCAATAAAATCTATAGGTCCAAATGTGCTCGATAAAGTGTACGTGTATAGTGCAACACCAGTCTTTGACAAACTCGGTCCAAAATTCGGAAAACAGGTAAATAAAGTAGGTAACTGGATAAAATCTATGCCTCATAACGAGATAGAAAAACTTCTCAAATTCGGCTCTCTGAAAAAAGAATTGGATGGGGAGGTTTTTGAAATAAGTAAGGAAGATGCAGAGATCAGAAAAGTAGAAACACCCGGTGTATGTGTAGCAATCGAAGGCGACTATGGCGTTAGTATTAACACTACATTATCAAAGGAATTAGAAAATGAAGGTCTGGTGCGTGAGCTCATTCACAAAATCCAGCTTATGCGTAAACAAGCAGACTTTAATCTGGTCGACCGCATTAAGATTTTTTATCAGACCGATGAGAAATTAAAAGACGCAATCCTTCATAATCTTGAATATTTAAAAAACGAAACCCTGGCAATCGAAGTAACAGAAGGCGCAGCACAGGGTGAAATAAAAAAAGATTTAGATATCAACGGTATAAAAACAAAGATCGTCCTACAAAGAGTAAAAAAAGAATAGTTGAGGCATTGTTAAACGTTGTTCGGCATAGCAGCCCGTATGGTTGGTCGTTATTTGTTTATTGGTTTTTTAACCTACAACGATGCCGTATAACCATCCTGGCGGCGATGCCATTAAACCACTAACGAATTCTTATATCTGCGTAATCAAGGGTTTGTGCTCTGCACAAACCCTTGATTTTCCCATCATTTTGAATATCATTGGCTATGAAGTGCCCGAAATGCGGAGCTGAAAATCCCCCAAAAAATAAATTCTGCGGAGAGTGTGGTTGCAGTCTTAAAAAACTATCTACTGAAGACCGTATGGATTTAGTAAAAAAGCATATTCCTGAATCTCTTGTACAAAAAATCCTTCTAACCAAAGATACCATTAAGAAAGAACGCAAGGATGTAACAGTTATTTTTGCTGATATATCTGGATTTACGTCTATGTCTGAATCTCTTGATCCAGAGGAATTAACCCTTATTATGAACGATTGTTTCCGCAAATTAAGCATAATGGTCTATCGCTATGAAGGCATTATTGATAAATTTATTGGTGACTGTATCATGGCAATATTTGGAGCACCGGTCACGCACGAGGACGATCCAGAACGGGCAATACTTGCCTGCCTTGATATGCAACTTGCGCTCAATGAGATCAATAAAAATTTTAAAAAAGCTTTTAAAAAATTAGAAATACACTCTGGTGTAAATACAGGACAGGTCATTGCCGGAAAGATCGGTTCTGACCTGCAAATGGATTATACAGTTATGGGCGACACAGTCAATGTTGCACAAAGACTTAAGGACATTGCATCACCCGGTAGTATCCTTGTTGGCTCAGAAACCTATAATCGTGCAAGACATGCCTTTGATTTTATGCCCATAGAACCGGTGCAACTTAAAGGCAAGGCTAAAACCGTAAGATCAAACGAGGTCATCGGAAAAAAATGGGGCTCAGAATATGGCTTGACTGCAATACGTTCTGATTTAATTGGCCGTGACCAGGAATTTTCAAGATTAAAACAAGGGTATAATGATTTAGCAAATAATAAAACAGGGATTTACATTCTTAAAGGAGAAATAGGCGTAGGTAAATCGCGGCTCCTGTACGAATTCAAGAAATTTTTGACCATTTCAGCCCCTGACATAAGTTTAATTGATGGCCGTGGAGTTTCATACGAGAGCTCCATACCCTATAAATCCTTTGCTGATAGCTTGAGGCATTTCCTTCTTGCTGAAGAATCACGAATCACAGCTGGTTCAGATAAAATAATTAAGGAAAAAATAGAATCATATCTCGATGATGAGACAGACGATGTTGCTCCTTACATATATAAATTGCTGAACATTGAACTTAGCGATAAACAGCTTGAAAAAACACGTTATCTGGACAGCCATTCTCTTCAATTGCAGATATTTTTAGCAATCGCAACATTATTTGAAAGGATTTTAGACAAAACAGGTGTTATTTTTATCATTGATGATCTGCAATGGGTCGATTCTGCTTCTCTTGAAGTGATTAATTTTATATTACCTTTGGTTAAACAAAAAAACATGTCATTTTATTTGAGCTATCGATTTGGCGATCTATCTCCAATTAAGAAACTTCTTAATACTATTCAGCATGAATTCGTTGATTTTAACATAGAAATCAATCTAAGTAATCTAAAACCAGAAGATAGTTCTCAGTTGATAAGTAATCTCATTGGTACAGAAATCAGCGATAAACTAAAAAAATATATTATTGCAAAGAGTGGTGGTAATCCATTTTTTATCGAAGAAATCGTAAGAAATATTGTTGAATCAGGTATGCTTGCTAAAGAAGAACGAATTACTGAAGAGGATATTCAAATGCCTGGATCAGTTGAAGCAGCAGTTAGTTCGCGTATTGATACTCTTAATAAAGAAGCTAAGTATCTTTTGAAAATTGCTTCAATAATCGGCCGTTCTTTTCCAAAAACATTGCTTGAGGAGGTCGTTAAGGAAAAGGATATATATCAACATATCGATGAACTTGAAACATCAGAATTTATTGTTCGGATAAATAAAGACAACAAACTCTTCTATGCATTCCGACATGCACTTTTTCATGAAGTAGCATATAATAGCCTTTTGAAAAGTGAAAGAACAATCTATCATAAAGTAATTGCTGAGACGATTGAGAATAAATTCAAAGGGGAAATTGATGGATATTTTGCTACGTTGGCACACCACTATTATAACTGTAAAAATTCAGAAAAAACCATGGAGTATTCTTTAAAGGCAGGTGATGAGGCTGCAGCCTTGTATGCAAATGAAGAAGCATTAATGCATTACAACAGAGCATTGTCTGTTGCTGACAACGATACAACAAAGGCAACTGTATTTGAAAAAATCGCCAATATCGAATCATTAATCGGCAGAAATGATGAAGCCTTGAAATATTATCAAGATGCCCAAAATAGTACAAAAGATAAACTGGTCAAGGCACGTATTGGTGCGAGGATTGCGCATTTATTAACACAAACAGGAAAAATTGATAAAGGTTTAGAATTATTAAAGAGAACTCGCATAGGTATTCAGGAAAATGATACAGACGTACTCGCCGATATAAATTATCATCTGGCACACGATTTAGTAGAATTCAAAGCAGAAACCGAGCAGGCAGAAAAACTGGTCAACGAAGGGATAAGAATTTCAAAGAAGATAAAAGATGTAAAATCAGAAGCGTGTGGGTTGAGAATGAAAAGCCATATTTTGTGGCGCCGGGGAATGGGTGATAAGGCATTAAAGGTGCTAAAAGAATCCCAGAAATTATATGAATCATTGGGAGATCAGAGAATATTGTGTGAGATATATACTCTTATGGGAGCAGTTTCCAGATCTATTAATAACTTAAATATGGCAATAGATTATGTTAAAAAGTCACTAAATATCAGTCAAAAAATAGGGCATAAACTCCTATTGGGAAACGCCTATAATAATTTAGGTGTATACTATGGTATTATGGGCGAGAATAAAATTGCGATTAATTATTATAAAAAGAATTTAGATATCAAACAAAAAGTTGGTGATAAAAGAGGAGAAGCAATTGTTCTTTTTAATATAGGTGTACTAAAATACGATATTGGTGAATTAGATGCTTCTTTAGACTATTTTACTAAAGCGATAGAAATCTTTGAAAGTGTAAATGATATTCGAAGCATGGTTTATGTATACTCGACAATTGCTAATATACTGGCTGACAAAGGTGAAGAGAGTCGTGCAGTTGAGTATTATGAAAAAGCATTAAAACTTGCTCAAAAAACAGAAGATAAAATCCTGCTGAGTGGAATTTATTGTCATTACGCCAAATATTTTCTTAGTATAGATAATGTGGAAAAGGCATTAGAATTACTTGAACGCGCAGAGGGGATAATAGTACAATCGGGAAACCAGACTGACTTGGCTAAACTCTTCAGGGATTTTGCTGAAGCATATATAAAAAATAAAGATCCAAAAGCAATAAAATATGCAGAAGATGCATTAAAACTTGCTATTGAGGCAAAAGTAAAAAGGGATGAAATCGAAGCTTTGAAAATTCTGGGGAAAGCCCAGACATTAATTTCAGGTAACTTTGACGAAGGTATTAGAAATATCAAGCGCTCAATTGCGATCGCAAA
>JAGMEL010000059.1 GCA_023128195.1 Caldifarciminota bacterium
TCATTCCGGTAATTACCGGAATGACAGACTGGCCAGTTAAATCGGCATTTTATGCTTCAACCGAATAATTAGTTTTTTAATCGGTATTTACGATCTAAGCGCTTTCCACACGACATCGCTCAAGTTTTTGACAGTGATGTTGCCTTCACTTTTTTCTCTTACTGTAGCCGCTGCTTTCTTTAATACCTGTTCACACGTTGGACAGGGTGTAATAAGAAGCGGTGCGCCTGTTTCAATTGCCTGTTTAATACGAAGAATAGCGATATCATCTGAGAGATTTACATCTGACATTAGTATACCACCGCCACCACCACAACAATGAGATGTTTTTCTGTTCCTGGGCATTTCAACGATTTCAATACCGAGTTTTTTCAGAATTTCCCGGGGTTCTTCAGTAATGCCCATGACGCGTGAAAGATCACAGGGATCATGGTATGTTGCCTTCAGACCAAGATTTTTCTCAGGGAGATGTTCAAGTATTGCCTGGGTTATATGCTTTGCCTTTTTACCATATCCTTCATGTAAAAAAGCCGCGCACGTGGGGCAGAGGGCAATGATTTCTTCTTCGGGAAATGTTTCTAAAAACTTTTTCTTATGTTCTTCAAGCTCATCCCTGAACCCGAGCGCATACAGGGGATAACCGCAACAAGCTTCTGCTTTGATCAGAGGTTTTACACCAAGTTTTTCAAGGATTCTTATGTACATCTTTGTCTGATTGGGGCGGGCAAGGTATTGACATCCAATAAATACAGGTATTTCACCCTGTTGCACAGGTGCTGTTATCTCTTTGTCTCCAAAGATATTGCCAGTTTCCTTAACATTCTTAGCCATGCCTTTATGTATATCAGATGCATAACCTGCGTTAACAAGATCTGCTCGTGCTGCTGCAAGAACATCTACTACAGAGACATTGGCTGAACATCGCTCAGAACAATCCCGGCAATAAGTACACTGGAACATTTTATCAGCAATATACTGAGAGGGTTCGAGATCGCCGGTGAGTATGCCATAGGCGAGAATGATTTTTCCTCTTGCTGAGTCAGTTTCCCAACCAGTAATTTTGAAGATAGGGCATCCTTCGAAACAGTAGGCGCACCTAATACAGATATTTAATTCGTTTTTCCAATCTTTTAAATTCTTGGTTTCCATGTTCTCTCCTATTCTACTGGATATCTTAGTTTGGTTGCAGTAACCCAATCATCAGGTGCATCCTGCATTTTATGGGGATTCAAGATATTATTTGGATCAAGTGCTTTCTTTATCGCCTTTAGTATTTTGAGTGAATCTGCTTTTTCTTTTTTCCATGCTGGTGCTTTAGAAAGACCAATACCGTGCTCAGCAGAGGTCGTGCCGCCAACTGAGCGGACATATTCATAGACCTCTTCTACTGCCCGTTTTGCACCTTCCCACTGTTCTTTTTTTGTGGGGTCCATCAATATCTTTGTGTGCATACATCCTGAACCACAATGTCCATAAGCAGTCATAACAACATTATTCCGCTTGGCAATCTCATGGATTTTACTCGCACACTCTGCCATTTTTGAATAGGGAACTGCCATATCATCAGCCAGTGAAGTACATGATAATCCCTCTTTATATCTTGATAAAGCAGCAAACAATTGTTTCCTTCCAGCGTATAATTTTGTTCTTTCTTTTAGGTCGTAACTCGTCTCAATACCAGAACCATTATGTTTTTCGCAGATTTCTTTCATGAAATTAATCTCAGCATCTACTGCCTCTTTTACTTTTCCATCGGCTTCAAACATGACAATTGCCTCGACATCAGGTAGACCTATGTTAAGAGTTGTGTTTATCGCAGTAATAGCGATATTATCCATTAACTCGAGCATAGATGGTAAGGCACCAGTCGCTATTATCTCGGATATTGATTCGCCGGCATCCTTGAGTGTGTTAAAACTTGCCCTGGCAAAACACCGAAATTTTGGCAGTGGCTTGAGTAACATTGTTGCTTCCACAATTATCCCGAGTGTACCTTCAGAACCGACCATGAGTCTGTCGAGCTGATAACCAGCCGCTTCGACCCTCGTATTTGATCCGAGATTAACGAGATCTCCATTTGCAAGGACGACCTTCATGCCGAGAACAGAATCTCGTGTTGCGCCGTATTTTACAGATCGTATGCCCGAAGCATTATTGGCGATTTCTCCACCAATAGTTGCAATCCTGCTTGATGCGGGTGCTGGAGGATAAAAAAGACCATAAGGTTTGAGCGCTCTGTTCAGATCGTCATCCACTACTCCTGGTTCAACTTTGCAGAGCATATCTGCGGGTCGTATTTCAATGATACGGTTCATTTTCTTGAAATCTAATACAATGCCGCCGTCTATTGGAACTGCCTGACCTGACATGCCTGACCCTGAACCACGCGCGATAACAGGTACGAGCTCGGCATTTGCATAGCGCACAATCTCCTGCACCTGCTCTATTGTTGTGGGTCTTACCACAACTGAAGCAAGGGCTTTATGTACGGATGAGTCAGAACCGTATACGTACAGATCAGCAATATCATTCTTGATATTATCTTGCCCAACAATTCCCTTTAATTTTTCCAAATCTATTTTCATTTTATCTCCTTCTAACTATTGAAATAATAATGCTGTTGTGCATAAACGAACTATCTTTAAATTCTTATTATTTATTTAATGTTTCCAGCAAATTATAAAAAGTTTAACACAGATTTGTTGTTTATAATTTACTATTATCCTTTGCCTTTTGCCCTGGTAACATGATCTTCAATAAACTTCTTTAGTGCGTCTGGTCCATGAGCAAGGGTCTTTAGTTCTTCTTCAAGATTTGTGGGTTTCATTTTTATTATCCATCCTGCGTTATAAGGATCTTTATTAATAAGCCGGCAGTCGTTCTCAAGTTCGCTGTTTACCTCAATTATTTCACCGGAGATGGGTGAAACAAATTTACCCACCCATTTTGAAGATTGAATCTTACCGCAGGTTTCACCCTGACTTACGGAATCACCTTCAAACGGCAGGTCTATATAAGTAGTATCCCCTGCCTGCTTTTGATAAAAATCATCCATACCGATTATAACTGTTCCGTCAGACTCGAGCTTTACCCAGGAATTTTCATCATGATAATAAAGATCCTCAGGTACATTATATCCTTGAATATCCATAATTCCTCCTTTCTAAAGGCAATAATTTGATGTTATTATATCAATAATTCGTCTGAAGTCAATATTTCGATAAAAAGGGTTTACATCTCCGGGGCGGAGATGTATGAGAGTGGGCTTTTGATTTCCTCAGATAAATCTACCTCAAGAGAGTCAAGAGAAGACTCTTCTCCCCAAGTACCGGTATAAATAAATTTTTTCCGTCGATATATCAGTTTCCTTCTGGTCTTTGGTACAGTGAGACTGGCATTCATCAGAAAGAGTATTTTTTCTTCCCCTTTCTCAGCGATAGCAGCATCGATGGCTTCTTGCAAGCTATGAATAGGGTTAATGAAAATACTTTTTAACAATTCATCATCAAGAGTTGTCACTGCCCACATCTTGGCCCAGCGGGCAATCTCTGCCATTTTTGCAGCCTTATGGTAACCCAACTTATATTCCTTATCAATTTTGTCTAAAGTTTCCTGAGGGGTATGGCAACTACTTAAGAGTTTGACGAATGTTTCTGGCCCTATGCCCATTCGACACTTAGAGACAAGTATTAAAATACCATTATCATTCAATGCCAGTTTCCCATTGTCTAAAGCTTTTTGTGATTGATACAAATCAATGTCCATTGGATAGGGAGCTACTGCCACGACGATATCTGCCTTTTCTTTTATTTCAACAGAGAAAACCTGATGAGCTTTATCAATTGCTGCCTTCAAGGATTCAGTGATATTACCGGCAGTTGCCGCATAAATCATCTCATTACGATCCAGGACAGTCATAATAGCAAAGATCTCCTTATCTTTCACGGTTTGAATTGCATCCTCCATATCTTCGTGGACGGGATTTCCTTCAAGACTGAGTGCTTTTGCACTTGTCTTTAATGCGAGTTTATGGTTTTGCTCAATCGTCTTGTAAGATGCAATTCCCGGTAGGAAAGATTTTCTGCCTCCAGTATATCCAGCAAAATAGTGGGGTTCTACGGAACCGATAATGACGACCTTGTGTGCCTCAACAGCCATCTTATTAACATACATTTCCGTTCCATTTTTCGATATTCCCAAAAAGACCATATCTGCTTCTTTCTTAGCATCATGAGAATAAATTCTATCCTTAAATATGTCGTAGAAATCACCAAAAATTTCTAAGTATTCCTCTTCAGTTGGTGTCCGATGCACTCCAGTGGCGATGAGAAATTTGATATTTTTATTCTTAATCTGTGGATATAGTATTTTCAAGACCTTGGCAGTAGGTGTAGGTCTTGTAGCATCATTAATCAAGAAGAGAATATCTTTGGCGTCACTCAAGAATTCATCGAAGTTTTTTGAATCAATTGGATTTTCTAAAGCCTGGTTTATGGTCTGCTCTTCATCTTTTATCTCAACCTCATTAGGATAGATTATCTCGCCAATATTTTTCTCCTCTGTATGCACAAAGATAGTTTCCCTGCCATAAGGTATGCCGACTTTTATTTTCATGATTTGAAAAGAATTTAAAAACCTTTTACAAAACCCCCAGTTCTTCTAATTTTTCTATTACTTTTTTAACTGCTGAACCTGATGTGTACAAGGCTTCTTTTTCTTCGGGGATGAGTTCAAGTTCAATTATTTTCTCGACTCCATTTTTACCCAGCATTATTGGTACACCAATAAAGATTCCCTCAATACCATACTCACCACGTAGATAAGCAGAGCAAGGTAGGATACGTCTTTTATCCCTAATAATGCATTCTACCATTTCTGCAACGGCTGCTGCCGGAGCATAAAAGGCACTTCCTGTTTTTAGATAGGAGACAATTTCAGCGCCACCTTTTCTCGTTCTTTCGATTATCTTGTCAATATTATCTTTTGGTAAAAGTTCTATAATCGGAATGCCCCCAACAGTTGAGTATCGAGGTAAAGGAACCATCGAGTCACCATGACCGCCCAAGACCATTGCCGTTGTATCACGTACTGATACGCCAAGTTTATGAGCTATAAAATACCGGAACCTGGTTGAATCAAGTATACCAGCCATGCCAACAACTTTTTTTAAGGCGAAACCAGTTGTTTTCAGAGCCACATAAGCCATCACATCCAATGGGTTCGTTACCATAATTATTACTGAATTTGGTGTATATGCAGCAATCTTCTCAGAAACCGATTTTATAATTTTAGCATTTGTATTAAGTAAATCTTCTCTTGACATACCGGGTTTTCTGGCAATTCCAGCAGTCACAACCACAACATCTGAGTCAACGAGCTCAGAGAAATCCGTTGTTCCTCTGAGTTCGGTATCGTAGCGGCGAATTGGTGCTCCTTCTTCAGCATCTAATGCTTTACCTTCGGATAGTCCTTCGATGACATCAATAAGATATATATCCGCTATCTTCTTTTCCGCCAGGTATAGTGCTGTAGTACTACCAACATTTCCACTGCCAATTATGCTGACCTTTTTCATTTTAATTACCTCCTCTGGTTTTTATACCTCTAATACTTCAACGGCATTTCTTATTACAGTTTCTGATTCTTCGAATTGCTGTCTTTCTTCTATTGTTAATTGCAGTTCAATAACTTTTTCTACACCATTTGCGCCAATTATTGCGGGTACACCAAGGCACAGGTTCTTAATACCATATTCGCCTTGCAAACAAGCCGAAACACACAAAATACTTCTTGTATCTTTGATAATTGCTTCAACCATTTCAGCAATAGCTGCGGCAGGAGCGTAGTGCGCAGTCGCGGTTTTAAGATACGAGAGAATTTCAGTTCCGGCTTCTCGGGTATGTTTTATTATCTTGTTGATTTTTTCTTTAGGAAGAAGTTGGGTGATTGGAATTCCTTCTACCCGGGCATATCTGGGAAGGATAGCCATATAATCATGATGCCCGCCAATAACCAGGGCGGTAGTGTCCGCTGTGGAGACCTGAAGTTCCTTGGAGATAAATTCTCTTAATCGCGTAGTATCCAAAACCCCGGTCATCCCGATAATTTTTTTGGATTCGAATCCCCCTTTTTTCCAAATATAATAGGTAAGAGCATCAACTGGTTCGGTGATATTAATGATAATTGCATTGGGTGTATATTGCTTAATTTTCTGGATAATTGGTTCAATTACCTTCGCATTCACTTCTAACAAATCCAAACGCGACATTTCGGGTTTTCTTACATGACCTGCAGTTATGACAACGACATCTGAGCCAGCAATGTCTTCGATGTTATCTGACCCATCAATTTTTGCATCGTAGTTCCTGACTGGCGCTGCTTCCATTAAATCCAATGCCTTCCCTTTTGCTCTACCTTCTGCAATGTCAATTAACATTACATCAGAGAAATTCTTTTCGGCGATGTAGAAAGCGGTAGTTGAACCGACATTGCCTGCGCCAATAATGCTAATCTTTTTCATAAATATTACCTCCTCTTTTGCTTGTTAAGTTTGATGCTGATATTTCTATGATTTACCGAGTTACTTTTCAAAAACAGATTAACAATACGGATAATTTTCCTGCTACGTTTTCTATAAACACCATACGAACTTGATCTATAAATATCATCTGCTACGATTTTGCACCAGTTGATTTCTTTATACTGATGTAACTCTTTCTTCATTTTGTAAATTATATAAATTTTTGACTTGAAGTCAAGGAGACTAATAAAGATGGTGGTATTGGACTATGGTTTGGATGCTCGATACTCGATGCACGATGTTCGATACTCGATGCCGGATGCTCGTGAAAAAGAAATAATTAATTAACCAGTATCTAGTTTTTGTATCTATTTAGGTATTTACCCCGTTTAGATAGTAAACCCCGTAGGAAATCCATGCTTTATTTATTCTTTAACATCGCATACCCTGAAGGACAATATTTTCCAACGGGGTAAACATCTAACGGGGTTTAGGCATTTTGCCTGTCTGCCTCAGGTAGAGATTTTTAGGTATTTTTTCTATAGTCCAGTCCGTCTTGACATTACTTTAAATATCTTTATAATAATTCACATGTTTCTGTTGTTATTGATGTTTTTGGATTATAAGCCCCAAACACTCGCAGTACCTCCATTCAAACATACTTTCGGGTTTTACCGGGCTTCTAAATATTATCTGCAGTTATTTTTGGGTCCTGGGTACACTTATGATGATCCCCAGGGTATTGCCGCTGTTAAATTGAAGGAACTGGATAATCCAAAGACCAAGAAGGATGATGATGAGCTTACTGTTTTTGCAGTAAATTCAGGAAAAGGTCAGATTATTTTCAATATTGGCCTTGAAGCCGTAAAAATCTATGGAAATAAAAAAATGTTCACAAATCCAAAGGGTATTGTTGCGAATGAAGATGGATTGATAGCCGTTGCAGATTTTGGTAATAGTCGAGTGGTTAAATTACAATATGAACATGGGAAAATAAAACAGGTCGGTGAGTTATCTTTACCAGGCCGTCCATTTGATGTTTGTTTTGATTCAAAGAATCGCCTGTATATTACTGATTTTGATAACTCCAAGATATATATTTATTCTGAAGATGATTCTCTTATTTTAGAATTCGGGAAGGAAGGGCGAGCAGAAAGTGAACTCTATCAACCCATGGGTATTGAGGTAATTGATGCAAATGCTCCACATAATCACTATCGGGACGATTTTATTATCGTTACTGATAAATATGGTTTGAGGATTTCAAAGTTTTCAACACATGGCAGGTTTATTAATTCAGTGCAAAGTTTTGACATAGGACTTGTCGATGCAAACTTTCTTTATGCTGCCATAGATTATTTTGGTAGCATTTATATTACTGATGAGGTGAATGATCAGGTGCATAAATTTGACCATGACTTAAAATATATTATCTCAGTGGGTAGAACAGGTACAAGTGAGGGGGAATTTATTGCTCCGAGAGGTATAACAGTGTGGCGGAAATATGGTCAGATTTTTT
The DNA here is from genome assembly GCA_023128195.1 of Caldifarciminota bacterium. GTDB lineage: Bacteria > Hydrothermota > Tepidihabitantia > SM23-42 > SM23-42 > SOIY01. The sequence continues at coordinate 8,040 of JAGMEL010000059.1, forward strand.
TGGCTGAAAAAGAGGGTGGTCAGTATCTTTGGATTGCTGCCGATGGTTTTGTGGTTGGTTGTTTCCCCAATAAATTTTCGCATATAAGGCCTGGTACTACGTTGGCAATCTATACTACCCAAGATGCCAAAATTTATATTACAATATATAATCAATTAGGAGAAAAAGTGCGTGATTTAATCGAAGGTCTCAGATTGCAACCGGGTGAATTCCTTGTGGTGTGGAATGGTTTAGACAATAACAATATGCTGGTTCCACCAGGTGATTATAAGTTTCATATTAGATTAAAATCACTGCATGGTCTTTCGAAAAGGATGAAGAAAGAATTAAAGGCAGGTGTAAAGTGTATCGCATTATAAGTATCATATTTAAGTATAGGAATTTTAGAAATTCCTATACAAACTCTAAATCCGACCCAGCACTTTCGATAAAGTGCTGGGCTAAACAAACAATAAGAAGATGGTTTCGTTGTACGTTTCACCGAAAAACCACAGTTTCACTAGGATTTAGTCCTGAACTTGATTCAGGATTGAAATTAGGATTTAACCGAGCAGTAGCGAGGCTTATTTTGATCCCTCTGTTACTCACGGCGACAAAATACGCTGGGGAGTTTCAAGAGTTGGGTGTAGGAGGCCGGGCATGTGCAATGGGCGGTACAGGGGTTGCTCAATTTACCGACCCGTCAGTTATTTACTTCAATCCAGCCGGCTCGTTTTATGCAAATAAGAGTGTGCTTTTGATGCACGCAGAGAATTTCGCTGGTGTAGTGAAAAATGAATTTGGCTCGGTCATTTTACCCAGCGGGAATATGACGATTGGATTTGGTCTTCAGTATGTCTCGGTCAGTGGTATTAAGTTTACATCTCTTGATGATACTACCAGTCCCCCGGGTACTGAAAATCCTCCAATCCCTTATGATACTGTTGGAACTAAAGATGTGCTTTTCTATATTAATGGAGCAAAAGGTAATGACAGGTTCTCATATGGTGCAAACATAAAAGTATTTTATCGAGATTTGGCTGTTATAACTGGAATTGGTGGTGGTGTAGATTTAGGATTAGCACTAAAGATGAATTATCTGGTAATTGGTCTGGCAGTACGCGATTTTATTCTTTCTCCAATTGTTTGGAGTAATGGTACTAAGGAGACGATTGTTCCCAAATTATCCCTGGGTATTGCACCGGTGATTCCTTTGGAAAGAATAAATTCTGTAATAACTCTTGAATGTGATTTTATAAAAACACTTGATATCGATGGTTTTAGTATGAATATGGGGTTTGAATGTGCCTACAAGGATTTAATATTCGGACGAACTGGTATTTACGATGGTAATTATACTATAGGAGCGGGATTAAAATACAGAAAATTTAGCTTGGATTATGCGTTAATTACACACTCCGAACTTAAGAACTCCCATAAAATTTCAGCAGGGTTCGCCTTTGAATGAAAGCAGAGATTTTCAGAAAATTACTGAATCTTTGGGGTCTTTTTATTCCAGCCATCTATTATTTAGTCCCGGAACGTTCAAGTCAATTAATACTTTCAAGTGTGTGCCTCGCAGTTGTTATTACTGATTTTTTACGATTGCATGTAAATGGTATTAAAGAGGGCTTTATCCTTTTTTTCGGTTCGTTTTTACGCAGACACGAATTCACTCGTTTGAGTGGCGCAACCTATCTTCTCCTGGGGTGTTTAATTACAGCATTTTTGTATAAAAAGCCGATTGTTGTTGCTTCCTGTGCGTATATTATTGTTGGTGATACATTTGCAGCGATTCTCGGACAGAATATTAAAAGCCTTAAAATATTTAAGAGGAAGACCTTGCTTGGTAGTGTTGGTTTTTTAGGTTCATCTTTGGTAGTTGCCTTGATTATATACTATCTTCCGGATACTTTACCCCTTACACCACTCATTGGTGGAGCAATTGCTGCTTCATTGTTTGAGTCTCTCCCCTTGCCCTGGGATGATAATTTTTCTGTTCCTATCCTTACCGGTTTTGTAATGAGCTTTTTGTAGGGGAAACTCTAAATTCTA
>JAGMEL010000006.1 GCA_023128195.1 Caldifarciminota bacterium
CTTCGGCTTTTTCTCTTTTAGTTTTTTTCCTTTTTTGACCTTCTTTTTCTTTTCTTTTGCAGATTTTTCTTCAACTAATTTACGACGCTCAATCAACTTTCTTCTTAAGGTAATGATTGAGGCATCACTTTGCTCAACCAATTCAAGAATTGCCATTTCAGCACCATCACCAAGTCTTGGTCCAAGACGATAAATTCTTGTATAGCCACCTTGACGATTTACAAATTTCGGACCAATCTCGTCACAGATTATTTTAACCAGTTTATGATCAGGAATAAAACGATAGATTGTACGTTTTGCTGGTAGATCATTCCTTTTGGCAAACTCAATCAGATGTTCGGCTAATTTCTTTGCTTCTTTTGCCTTTGGTAAGGTTGTTTTGATTTGCTCAAAGATAAACAAAGAACGACACAAATTCTTTAACAACGCAAGACGATGCTCCTTTTTTCTTCCCAATTTTTTTACCCGGTTACGGTGTCTCATATTAAATTACCTCTGTCTTTAATTGCCATGTTCTGCCTTTTATGAGCCTTTTCATTATATGTCTTCCTTTAAATATTTATCTACATTCATTTCAAGCTGCAGTCCTATTTTCGTTAGATTTTTTTCTAATTCTTTTAATGATTTACGTCCAAAATTCTCATAGGTTAATAATTCTTTACCGTTTTTCTTAACAAGGTCTCCGATCGTTTTTATATCTTCATGCTTTAAACAATTGGAAGCCCTGACTGATATTTCGAGTTCATCAATGCTTCTTTTTAGTACTTCCCTTATACGCCGATGTTCAGCATTCAGTTGTTCCTTTGATGTAAATTGTGGTTCAACGCCAAGATTAGTTATGAATGAAAGATGATGTTTTAAAAGACTCGCAGCTTCAACTATGGCTTCTACAGATGTAATCGTACCATCAGTGTTAATTTCTAGAGAAAGGTGATCGTAATCTGTTTTTGTACCTACACGCGTATTTTTGACGTCAAAATTTACTGAGAGAACAGGTGAAAATGTTGCATCTAAAAATATAGTGCCTATCGGTGCTTCTGTATGTTTAAGCATTTCAGAAGGAATATAACCGCGCCCGGCTTCAACCGTTATTTCCATAGTAAGGTTAACTTTTGTTTCAGTTACAGTTAAAATCTTTTGCTTGGGATTAATAATTACTACATCAGGATTTTTTTCTATATCTTCCACAAAATATTCTTTTTTGCCCCTCACTTTCATATAGAGTGTAGATGGACCATCTGTTAGCAATTTTACTTTGATTTGCTTTAAATTTAAAATAATTTCCACGACATCTTCATATATACCAGGGATTGTTGAAAATTCCTGGAGGATATCACCAATTCTAACTCGTGTAATTGCCGATCCCTGAATTGATGATAATAGTATTCTTCTTAAAGAATTTCCAATGGTAACACCAAAACCTCGCTCCAATGGCGAAAGCATAAATCGGCCATGGTTGTCAGTTGTTACCTCTTTATCGACCTCTATTTTTTTCGGCATTACAAGTGGTTTTAAAACCATAATTTCCCTCTACTTTGAATATAATTCAATTATTAAATTTTCCTGGATGGGTAGTGTGATATCTTCACGTTTAGGTAGTCTCACTACAGTACCTATCATATTTTCTTTATCAAATTTCAACCATTCAACAATTCTTTCTGGATCACGTTCCTCAAGTGATTTCTTTATCAATGGGTTTTTCTTTTGCCGATCAACAAGTTTAATTACTTGATTAACCTTTATTAAATATGAAGGAATGTCTACTTTTTTCCCATCGATTAAAATATGTCCATGTCTGACAATTTGTCTTGCGTTGGTTCGTGAAGATGCAATTCCAAGTTGGTAAACGACATTATCAATTCGCCTTTCAAGGGCAATTAGAAGATTTGCCCCGGGGTTGCCTGCTTTTCTTGTGGCGTCATAAAATATTTTGCGGAACTGTCTTTCCAGTATTCCGTAAATTGCCTTAACTTTCTGTTTTTCCCTTAGCTGGATAGCATAAGAAGTTAATTTTCGTCTTCCTACCTTACCATGGCTTCCAGGTGGGTAACCCCTTCTGGTAAAACCACATTTGTCTGTATAGCAGCGGCTGCCACGTAAAAATAATTTTTCACTTTCGCGTCGACATACTTTACACTTTGCGCCAATATAACGTGCCATTTTTAGACCCTCCTTCGCCTTGGTGGTCTGCACCCATTATGAGGCAGAGGAGTAACATCTTTAATCGCTGTGATTATTAATCCTACGGTTTGTAGCGTTCTAATCGCTGCTTCTCGACCAGGTCCCGGACCTTTTATTCTTACCTCGATTCTTCTAACACCAAGAGCCTGTGCTTCTCTGGCAACAGCATCAGCACATTGTTGGGCTGCGTAGGCAGTACCTTTTTTTGTGCCCTTGAATCCAATTTTCCCTCCAGAAGACCAACAGAGAACATTACCTTTGCTATCGCAAATTGAAACGATTGTATTGTTAAAAGAGGCAAATATATTAGCAATGCCGACGGGTTCTGTTCTAACTCCTTTTTTGCGTCTGGTTGTTCTGATGCTACCTCTGCCTCTACCTTTTCCTGCTTTTGGATTACTTTTTTTCTTCATTTTTTACCTCTCTTAGTTGCTGGTCCCGCTTTGCCCGCTACTGTTTTCTTTTTACCTTTTCTTGTACGGGCATTTGTTTTTGTACGTTGTCCTCGGGCAGGTAACCCAAATTTATGCCTCGATCCGCGGTAACTTCCAATATCAATAAGTCTTTTTATGTCAGCAGCAATCTCAGCTCGCAGTGCTCCTTCTACTTTATAATCCACTTCAATCAATTTTCTTATCTTGGTTATTTCTTCATCGTTCAATTCTTTTATTTTTTTTAAAGGATCAATTCCAACTGCAGCAATAATTTTTTTAGCAGTGTGCAGGCCAATACCAAAAATCGCTGTAAGTCCATACTCAACTCTTTTGTTGGGCGATAAATCAATACCTGAAATTCTAGCCATATACCTCCTCACATAACACAGATAGTAGTGATTTGATACTAGTAGTTAGTGTTTTTTTTAAAATATCTTTTACTAACATCTTGCATCTATCATCTAACATCTGTCTTTATCCCTGCCGCTGTTTATGTCGCGGATTTTTGCAGATAACCATGACCACACCTTTCCGTTTAATAATCCGACAGGAAATGCATCTTTTTTTAATAGAAGTCTTAACTTTCAATTTATTCTCCTTGGTTTAATCACAATTATACATAATTTTTGAAAAAAATCAAGCCCTTTTAAGTCTTGTGATTACTTATATCTCCAGACAATTCTTCCCCGCGATAGGTCATAGGGTGACAACTCAAGTAAAACTCTGTCTCCTGGCAGAATTTTTATATAGCTCATCCTCATTTTACCGGAGACATGAGCAAGGACCTTATGACCATTGTCTAATTCAACGCGAAACATAGCATTGGGCAGGGTTTCAAATATTGTTCCTTCTGTCTGGATTAGATCTTTTCTTGACATATATTAACTTTCTACAACTCTGGTTAGATTTATATTTCCTTTTTCAAGAATTGCAATAGTATCTTCGTAATGACAGGATAGGGAGCCATCCCTGGTAACGATTGTCCAACCGTTTTCTGCAGTTATTACGTCATAACCACCTACATTAACCATTGGTTCAATAGCAAAAACCATACCAGGTTTTATAATCGGGTCTACTCCCTGACCAATGAAATTTGGAATTATCGGTTCTTCGTGTAGATATTCACCAACACCATGACCAGTTAGTTCACGTACAACACTAAAACCATTTTCTTCGACAGTTGTTTGCACGGATCGAGAAATATCGGAAATTCTATTTCCTTTTTTTGCCATTTCAATACCTCTTTTTAAAGCCTTCTTAGTTATTGCAAGTAATTTTTTCACATCCTCAGGTATATCCCCCACAGCGAAGGTTTTTGCAGCATCGGCAATATAACTCTGATATTTTACACCAACATCTATTTTAACGAGGTCACCTTTCCCGATTTTACGGTCATCTGGTATGCCATGCACGACCTCGTTGTTTAACGAAATACAGCAACTTTTTGGAAAACCACGATAGTTTAAAAAAGCAGGTGTTGCACCATGTTCCCTTATCATTGTGTCAATTCTATCATTCAATTCTATTGTTTTCATGTTGTTCAAATCCATTTTATCGATAGCTGAGAAGATTTCATAGATGATATTGCCGGCAACAGCGATTTTTTTAATTGCCTTTTCATTCTTTATTAATATAGCCATCGATAATTTTTGAAATTTTATCAAACACTTCTTCCGGTGAGCTAATTGCATCTGTTTGATTATAAACACTAAGCGATTTATAATAATCAACGAGTGGATGTGTTTTTTCTTCATAGACCTGTAGACGTTTTCTGATCGTGTTTGCGTCATCATCACTTCTTTTTTCTAATTTAGTGCGGCACTGATCACATACGCCATTTATTTTTGGAGGGGTTGTTGCATAATTATAAATTCTATTACATTTAGGACAATATCTTCGATTTAGTAGTCTTTTAATAATTTCGTCTTCGGCAAGATGCATTTCCAATGCGACATCGAGTGAGAGACCAAGTTGAGCCAGGCTTTTTTCTAGATTTTTTGCCTGATCTAATGTTCGAGGAAAACCATCAAATAATATATGGGCTTCCTTATTTTTTCCCAAAAACAATTTGACGAGTTCAAATATTATGTTATTTGGTACTAAAACACCACGGTTTAAATAACTCTCTACTTTATTGCCCAGATTACTATTCAAGGAAACCTCTTCACGTAAAATGTCCCCAATGGAAAATTTAATAAAATTGTACTTTTTAGATAGTAAATCAGCCTGGGTGCCTTTACCCACTCCGGGTGGACCGAATAATAAAATCCTCACCGTCTGCCTCTAATTTTACCGCGTTTCATGAAGCCTTCATAATGATACATCATTAATTGTGATTCGATCTGTTGTAGTGTGTCTAAAGCCACACCGACTATGATTAAAAGCGTGGTTCCACCAAAATAAAATGGAACATTTAAGAAATTAATTAAATACCATGGTACAAGGGCAATGAAGGCTAAAAATAGTGCTCCAGGTAAGGTTATTTTGGATAAGACACCATCAATGTAATTGGCAGTTCGGGCGCCCGGTCGTATTCCGGGAATAAAACCACCATAGCGTTTCATATTATCTGCCATTTCGCCAGGATTGAAGACAATTGAGGTATAGAAAAAGGTGAAGAATACTATAAGAGTGAAGAAAAGTAAATCATAACCCCAGAAACCAGGTCTAAATATTTCGGCAAGCTGTTTGAGCGCAGGTAGATAAGCTGCAACGGTTCCCGGGAAGACAACCAGGGATTGTGCAAAGATGATCGGTATAACACCAGCAGTGTTGACCCTTAGTGGTAAAAAGGTTGATTGTCCACCATACATCTTTCGGCCCACTATTCGTTTTGGGTATTGAACAGGAATACGGCGTTGTGCCTGGGTCATTATAATAACTCCAGCAACTATAAAAATCATTATAATTACTACAAGGACTAAATTTATTATTGATAGCCCCTGGGTTATAACAAGCTGCGCAGTGCGGAGGAAATAGCTTGGATATTCTTCAAGACAGCCTATAAAGATAAGAAAGGATATACCATTACCAATTCCTTTTTCTGTTATTTGTTCACCAAGCCACATTGCAAAGACTGCACCACAGGTCAATGAGAGCATTGCCGTAAGACGAAAAGTCCAGCCCGGATCAAAGACGATTGCCATTGTTCCCGCGCCGCTTGTAAATTTCTGAGTTTCCAGAAATATAGCTATGCCGGTTGCCTGGAACATTGCCAACGCCACAGTGAGATACCTGGTATATTGGGTAACTTTTCTTCTGCCTGCCTGGTCACGCTGAAGTCTTTCAATTTGTGGGAACACCGAGCCAATCAGTTGGAATATAATCGAAGCTGAAATATAGGGCATAACTCCTAAAAAGAGTATTGCAGATCTTGATAATGCACCACCTACAAAAATATCATACATTCCAAATATCGAGCCTTGTTGCTTTAATTGCTGCATTAAAAGCCCCAGGGCTTGGACATTTATCCCAGGTAAAGGTATGTGACCACCAAGACGATATACTGCAATAGCAAACAATGTAAAAAGCAATTTCTTTTTTAAATCAGGAACTTTAAAGATATTTTGAAATGTTGACATCATTGTATTTTTTCTATTTCTCCTTTGGCACCAATAATTTTATCCTCGGCTGTTTTAGAGAATTTGTGTGCTTTTACTGTCAGCGGAATTGAAATTTCTCCTTGACCAAGAATCTTCAGTTTGTCTTTACCTTTAATGATTCCTTTTTCCTTTAATAATTCCGGGGTTACAACGGTATTCGGCTCTAATTTATTTAGCAACTCGATATTCACAATTTCGTAGTTTTCCTTAAATATGTTTACAAATCCTCTTTTCGGTATTCTTCGTGTAATCGGCATCTGCCCGCCTTCATACCCGAATTTTACTCGATGTCCTGATCTTGATTTATCACCCTTATGACCTCTTGTTGATGTCTTTCCATGTCCGGACCCCGGACCACACCCAACACGTTTTCGTTTTTTGGTCGCTCCTTTTGGAGGTTTAAGATCACTTAACTTCATCGTTAATCTCCTGGATTTCTAACATGTATGATACTTTATTGATCATCCCTCGAACTGCTTCATTATCAGGCAGTATTCTTGATCTACCGATTTTCCTTAATCCCAGAGCCTTTAAAGTAAGTTTATGTTTTTTTATTTTATTTATTGGACTCTTCTTGAGCGTTATCTTTATTTTCTTCATTTTCTCCATGTTTTTTCCTTCTAAAATATTCTATTGGTTTGTTACGCATTTTAGCCACTAAACTAACTGGACGGATTGATTTCAGGGCATTTATTGTTGCAGTGGCGAGGTTACTCGGGTTATTTGAGCCCAATGATTTTGTCAGGATATTTTTAATACCTACTGCCTCACAGACTGCTCGAACCGGGCTTGAGGCGATGATGCCGGTTCCGCTTAAAGCAGGCTTTAATAATACGTGGCTTGCAGAAAACTTTCCCTTTACTATATGAAGTATAGTACTTTCTGTAACGTCTACTTTTACCATATTCTTTTTTGCGATAACTATTGCTTTTTTAATTGCATCGGCAACCGCGGCTGATTTTGCATGACCAATTCCTACACTTCCTGTAGTATCACCAACAACAACACAGGCGTATAATTTTAATCTTTTTCCTCCTTTAACAACCTTAATTACTCTTTTTAATTCAACAACCTTTTCAATGAAAATTTCAGTACTTTCTAACACTCCACCTCCTCTAAAATTTTAAACCGGCTTCTCGAGCACCCTCAGCTATTGCCTTAACGCGGCCGTGATATTTGTATCCTGCACGATCAAACGCTATTTCTTTAATCCCTTTTTCAAGGGCAAGTTTGCCAATCCTTTTTCCTATTTCAAGTGCAGCTTCTGTTTTTTTCTTTTTGCCGAGATTCTTGTCGCCAAGTGAGGAAATTCCTAAAAGCACCTTCTGTTGCGTGTCATCGATAATTTGTGCATAGATCTGGCGGTTGCTTCGAAAGATGCAGAGCCTTGGTTTTTCCTTTGTTCCCATTATCTTTTTTCTTATTCTCTGATGCCGCCTTTTTCGACCAATAAGTTTCATTATTCTATCTCCTTATGCCTGGACAATAGCACGTTTTCCAACCTTTTTTCTGAGAACCTCGTCTTCATATCTGACGCCTTTATGCTTGTATGGATCAGGTTTTCGAGTTTTCTTTATCCGGGCAGCTACATCACCAACAAGCTGTTTATTAATACCTTTTAAGGTGACATAGGTTAAATCTCCTTTTTCTGCACTCTTCACTACTTTCAACTCACACTTTATTTCTTTTGGTAGAGTAACTGTTTTTGGCTTAGAAAAACCAAGGAAAAGTTGCAGACCTGAGCCACTCAATTGAGCGCGGTATCCTGTCCCCTGGATAATTAAAGTTTTTTCAAATCCTTTAACAACACCATTTATTAGATTAGTTATTAGTGATCTCATTGTTCCCTGATGGGCTGACGATTCCTTACTGTTTTCGCGATTTTTTACAAAAATCTGGTTTTCTTTAATCTCGACAATAACCTTCGAGCTGATTCTCATTTCCAATGTTCCTAAGGGACCTTGCACACTTATTTCTGGATATGACAGAGTAACCTTGGCTTCCTTTGGAATTATAATTGGGCTAAAACGCTTTTTTGCCATTCTGCCCCCCGCTCACGCGTAAATACTGTTTATCAGTATACATATGCTATTACCTCACCGCCTACTTTATTTCGACGCGCCTCGCGGTCACCGAGAACACCTTTTGAAGTGGTAAGAATTGCAGTGCCCAGTCCACCCAAAACATATGGAATTTCTTTTTTTGAAACATATGTTCTTCGTGAACACTTTGATACCCGTTCAAGATTTCTTATTACTGATTCACCGTTCTTTGCATATTTTAACATAATCGTAATCTTTTTCTTCTTTGAATCAAGCGTAAAATTATTAATAAAGCCATCCTCAAGAAGGACCCTTAAGATTTCGGTCTTAAGCCGTGAATGGGGAACAGCCACTTCTGTTTTTTGAGCCCGACAACCGTTTCGTATAATAGTTAACATATCAGCGATCGGATCCATACAGCCTCCTTAAATTATTATCATTTAATTTAATCATAGACTGTTATTTTAGTCGAATTTTCAAGAATGTCAAGAACAAAATGCACTTTTTCCCAAACTGTCCTGATATAATCAAAAAGCACCTGAAAAACATGCTTGACAATATTTAGGGACAGGATATACTATTTCAATATGGAAAATCATGAAACCAGAGGTATGGCTTTAATATCAATAATTATTTCACTTTTAATTATGGCACTTCTTATCTATGTTGCATTAACTCTGTATTCGGGTGGTAAAGATAACGCAACTGAAACAATTACTGTGCCGATAGAAAGAGGCAGGGCAGTGCAGTGTTTAGCCCAAATCAGGAAAGTCGAGACTGCAATCCAGATGTATCTTGCAGAAAATGGAAGATATCCATCGAGTCTCAATGAAGTTGAGGGTCTGACTAAGGAAGATTTCTACTGTCCAGTTACAAACAATCTATACAATTACAACCCACGTACAGGTGAAATTACATGCCCATATCATAACAAATAAATTACAAATTCCAAAAACCAAATACCAAATAAGTCTTGAATTATAAATTTCCAATTTTCAATCCAGCATCTATACCCTAACCAAAAAACTGTTTTTCTTACAGGTGTTCTATCAATATTTTAATACCTATTGCGATTAAAATAATACCCCCAAGTATTTCGATCTTTTTTTCAAAAAAATGTCCTAATTTATTGCCGATATAGACGCCCATAAAAGATAGTAAAAATGTGACAATACCGATTATAATTGATGGAAGTGCAATAGAGATATCTAAAAATGATAAACTTATGCCTATAGCCAGAGCATCAATGCTTGTTGCAATAGAGAGTACAAACAAAACAGAAATATTTAAAGGGTCTACTCTTTCTTTATCTGATTCTAATTTAAATGATTCATAAATCATTTTTACACCGATTATGCTCAGGAGCCCAAACGCAATCCAGTGGTCAATACCTGAAATGAAATCCTTTAAAGTATAGCCTGCCAACCAACCTATCACCGGCATGATTGCCTGGAACAGACCAAAAAATATGGCAATCATAAGTGCATTTTTAATTTTTATATACTTAATAGCAAAACCACTCGTGATTGAAACTGCAAAGGCATCCATTGCCAATCCTAAAGCAATTAGAGAGATTGAAAAAATATCCATGTGGGAATATAGTCGATATTGAAGAAAAATCAAGCAAAAAGACATCAGGTTATTAGAGAATCAGGATATTAGGGAAGGTGAAAACTTGTTAGGACACAAGAATGCTTTTTGTGTGAGAGGTTTCCCTGACCTCGATACGATCTATGATTTTTGGAATTTGGTCAAGTGGCGGGCATAAGGAATCAAGAACACCCACAGAATAAGGGTTATTCCACTTGCAATGAATCCCAATCCTCGAAGGTAAAACACAGCGTCGATATTCATAACAAGTTTATCAGGTTAGAGAAAAATGGAGTCAGGTCTGATTTAATAAAGTCAAGAGAAGAATTACATATTAATTTGGGATTTTTATTTGAATTTAATAAATCTTATTTCATCTGCTAAATCTTTGGGAACAGAAAATCCCACGATTGCGCAGCGGTCAAATTTTCGTGAATCCAGAACTTTTGTAATTTTAACCTCACACCTTTCCTTACCTACGTGGTCCAGACCAATTGCAGTATCACCTTTTTTTGGCCTGGGAAGCATTTCATAAGGAATATAGACTATGGAATGGTCTTCTGGTGTTTCATCGATGACAAATATTGCAAGTCCCGGACATCTGGGTATACATACGAGGCATCCTGTGCACTTTTCATAATCAATCTCAGGCAATTCAATCATTGAACCGGGTATGGAAATTGCTCCCTGGGGGCATGCGTCAACACAGGGGTCACAGGGAATTTTCTCCGGGCATTCAATAACAATATATGCTCCCTTTTTTCTTCGCTCGTCTGATGGTTTTGTACTCATGCATATATAATATTCAAAAAAAAATCAGAGTCAATGATAAAAGATGGAAAATAGGTTTGGGTTTGGATGCGGGAATTTTTTGCGAAACCCAATATTCTAAAATTAAGAATTTGGTATTCGGGTTTTATTTGTCATTTGTTTCTTGTTACTTGGTTCTTGTAACTTGCTTCCTGGCTCTTGGAACTTGCCTGCCCCGTGAAATGCGAAGCATATTTCACTGGGGTGCTTAGAATTTGGAACTTAGTTCATGGAAAATAGGTTAAGGTATGGATGTGGGAATTTATGATAAGCGTTTTTTCCTTTTTAATTTACTAAAGGCTATAAGTATAACGCAGATTATTAATGGTAATACCATACTGTTGGCGAATCCTAAATACCAATACTCGTCTTGAAATTTATGGTATTCAGTGTCGTCTGGAGATTGATAGATTGAAATATCCGATGACATATCAGAGGGGCTTGCGTACTCTCTTTTTAGTTTTGTAATATAATTACCTTCGTTTATGTATTCATAAAGGATTGGATACTCTCGCTCAATACTATCCAGTTCTTTTTGACAGATTTTGTTGGCATACTCAAGTTCAGCATCATCAAAGAACATTTTGTGTTCGCCAATAACATAGAGATAGAGCGTGTTAGAACCTGATGACGAAATCGAGGAGATTTTCATCGGATAAACAAGTGTGTCTGATGAAAATTTGAACCTGATGCCAACATTTTCATAAGACCCTTGCCAGGTTGTGTCAGCACGGGCAATAAAGAAATAATTCCAGTTGCGATCTATGTAGTCCTCAAACATTGTCTCAGCACTAGCGATTACTACATAATTGTTGTCATTTAACCAGGTGGTCAAAGTCGCAGCAATATTAGTATGGATGAGGACTGTACCTAAAAATCCTATGGTGTCATAACTTACCACATTATAATAGTCTTGTCCATATTCATTATTATCTCCCCAATTACTTCCTGTGCTAAATGGTCCACTACATCCTCCTTCAGCATAAAGCGGTGCAGTGAGATGTGCTAAATTAGTGAAGAGTTCTACATCTACTTCACTAACCTGGGGTTGGGAAGGTAAAGGGATAACCCAGGCAAAGCCATTATAATCATTAACATAATGTGCTTTTACCAAAATTGAAAGTTCTTCTGAATCTGGTAAAATTTTTATAATGGCAACCTGATCTAAGCTATAAATTTCATAATCTCCCTGGGGCGGCATTATGCCACCGTCCGCCCAGATAAGGTTTATAAAGATTACAAGTAACGACAATTTTTTCATTTTTCCCCCTATTTTAAACCAACTATTACACCTAATCCTAAGCTGCTCAATGATGCGTAATTTAAGTACGGTGGTTGATTTTCTAACCACGGATCTCTTTTTTCCGCTCCGAAAGGAATGAGATTTACATACAGTTTTAATCCGATTCTGAACATACCTACATCATTGAGCAAATTTACTGCAACACTGGTCCCGAGAGATCTGCGCTGCTCACTCTCTCTCGTAACTACGCCGCTATCTTTGACAACTGGATACAAAAATTCGCCGAAATAATACCCAAGATTAAAAGCAAATTCAACATTTTGTGCTGCATTCACTTTTAATTGCAGTCCGCCACCGCCTGCCCTCAAAGTTAATGGTAAGCCTGAGTTAGTAGAATTATAATGCATGTATTCATCTTTGTAGAAAAAATCGATGAATATTCCAGGAGCGATCAGGTTTTTGGTAAAACTATTTTCAAATTCAAGGTGGTAGAAATAGTTGAAACGTATTTCCGTATCATTGTCAGGCAGTAATATGCCAAGAGAAAGTGACGGGTTGAATGACTGTATTACAAATAATATTAGTGACATTTTATTTGCTCCCTGCACGCGCGCCTATTACAATGCCACAGCTAATACAAATACTAAAAAGTGGTATTGTGATTTTTGAGTCATCTAAATCAGCGAGTGTTTTTATTGATAAGGCAGCCATTCCACCGATTATGCCGCCCAAAAGTCCGAATGCTGCAGAGTTATCTCTTTTTATTAATTCTTCTTTTGAACGTTCTACTCTTAAGATATCATCTATTGCAAATTTCGCAATCTGTTCTGTTTCATAATTTATCGTAACAAGCGAGTCTTTTTCTGCAGTTAGTATTTTACAATTAACCGCTTTACCATCCTTGAGTATGATGACATCTGCCCGTAATCCACTGAGGATTAAAATGAGCATTATAAATTTTAACATCTTCATCCATTCCTCCTGAATAATTCTAAAGAAAATTGAATAAATGTCAATAATCCCAGTGATATTGACTAAAATTCTATGCCAATACCTAATCTCATCCTGAACCCACTATTATAGTTTGTGGGGTCTGAATAATAATCATTGAGTGCTGTCATATAAGCATTTTTCATCTCTCCAGGAGTGATTAAACCATCGTGGTCTGAGTCTGCCTGCGGTGAGTAATACATACTGGTCATTGGAACATAATGGAATTGGCTGATCAAGGGTTCTGTGTCGCCATGCTCATCAGGTTTACCAGTTGTGCTATAGACCTTTATTACCTGATTCGTATTAAATAAATTGTTTATTAAAGAGGTTAATATAAATTTTGTAGGTCCTAGTTTTATCTGACGGCTGATTTTCCAATCAATATTCCAAAAACCCGACATGCGTACTGAATTCACATTACCTAATCTGTTTCCATCTAAATCCTCAGGTGTGTAAGGGTGGCCTGCATGATAAGAAAAGACAAAAGAACTTACAAAGTTCTGGAGCGGGGATAAAAAGAAATCCCCGGGCGTTTCTAAATCGAAATTTGCCACTATATTATGCCGTTCATCGAAATGGAGCGGATAATTAATAGCTGGTGGTACAATATCGGATTTATAATACCTCTCACTTGCCCAGGAACTAGTGCCATTGGCAAATTGGAGGGTATATGCAATACCCAGTCCCCACATATTTGACATGCTTTTTTTGATTATTATTTCGACCCCTTTAACATTATGATGAGCGTCATTAAAATACTGGTAAAAATAGGTTGGTAAAGCCTGTACACGTTGAAGTTGAACGAGGTTTTCAAAATCCTTGCAAAAAGCAGTGATGCTGAATAGCATATTCCAGGAGAATATTTTTTCAAAGCCAAACTCATATGCGACCATTTTTTCCGGTTCAAGCAAAATATTACTGAGGATGCTGTCGCCGTATAATAAAAGGAGTCTGATGACTGTAGTATCACTGGTATTATACATATAGTCAAATGCAGGTATTTGATAATAATGTCCATAATTAAATCGGAATTTCATGCGGTCGGTTACTGGAAGAGAAAAACCGAACCTTGGCGAAATACTATAGATTGGATCAGAACTAATTAGTGTATCATCCAAGAAATCATAGGGATTTATATATGTAAACGTATTAGCGTCAAAATAATCAAATCTTATTCCAATCTTTGCAATAATGCCTGCAAAATCTATTTTGTCCTGTAAATAACCTGCCAATTTATAAGGTCTTCTCTTATAATACCCCAAATCTGGATATGTGTAGGAGGTAAAAGGTGCTGTTCTATTAAAGTATCTCACATCATACTTAATAAAATCAAAACCCGCCTTGATTTCATGGTGCCTTCCCTGTGATTGAGTAATATCGGCTTTTACTTGGAAATCATTGTTATACCAGAAAGACCAGACTGGATAATCAGTAATATAATTGAAGATTCCATTTACACCATAAGGGTCCTGGCGAAATGGGTCACTGTTTTCTGCATCGTAATATATCATACTATCCATTAATATCCATGGGAAAGAAATCGTATCTGACAGGAGATACTCAATCAAGTGTTCATTCTTGAACCGATAATCATCATACCATTTTCTTTCATTTTCTTGCTCCCATTCATAATCCCTGCTTCCAAACACGCGGTCAAAATGGGTGAATCCTATTTTTATTGAAGTTAAGGTTCGTGGGGTTAACAGATAATCGAATGCAGCTGATACAATCCAGTTTTTGCTTCGGCTCATTGGTTTGTCCAAGAAATATGTTAATGCGCTTTGATTTTCTTTGTATGGCGGTTTCCACATTACGAACTGTTCCCGGGATTTAAACGCGGAAATCGTGATTTTACCTCTGGCATTAGGAACTAAATAAATTATTCGGGCTTGTGTCTGATAATCATTTCTTGGTGAGGATACCTTATAAAGAGCTTCCTTATAAGCATCAGTGAGCATAAGATTGCCTGAAATAAAGTAACGGAACCGACGAGCTATAGGCCCGCCTAAAGAGAGACTATATCGATTATATCCAAAATTCAGTTTATCTCCAGTAAAAAGTTCATCAGTTCTGTAGTGGAAATTTACATGGTGTTTTGTCCGACCTTGTTTTGTAATAATATTCACAATACCAGAAAGTGCATCACCATACTCAGCATTAAAACCTCCATTTATAATAGAAATTTGTTGTACAGCATCAGGGTTTATATGTGTAGACTGCCATCCAAAATTGGGAACCATGGTTTCAATACCATCAACATAATATTTTATTTCATCATGCTTACCACCGCGCATATGTATACCTGAGTCAGTTTGGACAATACCTGGTTGGAGTTTTAAAACCTCCTCGATTGTCATAATTGGCAATCGTGCAATATTTTTAGTTTGTATTTTGCTAATACTCTGTGTTTCATAGAGATGAATCCTTGGTAGCCAATGTCTGTGCAATATTTGTATTACAGTTGGTCGCAGCCGAAAATTAAGAAGTGTAGGTTGATTTATGTTAACAACAACATTTGTATATGTGTATGGGTCATAACCTATATAAGCTGCAACAACCCGGTATATTCCAATCGGAACATTGGTTATAGTATATACGCCCGTTTCATCAGTTGCCACACCCAATTCTGTTGTTTCAATAATAATATCAGCCCCAATTAAAGGCTCACCCGTTTCACTATTTATCACCTTACCAGTAATTGTTCCGTATTCAGCACCAAAGAGAAAGTATACACCACTCAACAATACCAAAAAAAGTACAAATTTTGATGTTTTCATATATTTTTCCTTAACATTTTATTATAAATACAAACTGTGAAAAATTTGTGAAATAAGACTATTTATCTGAATTAATATAATCTCTAATCTGTTCTTTGTCAAGACAAAATTGCAAGACCTAATTCCCTGTCTTTTGAGGGGTTTATCCCCACATCAATACTCTTACACCAACACATCATTGGTGAAGTGAGAATACATTGGTATGGTGTTAATCGCTTGACTTAGGTGTAATTTCAGGTAGAATTGAGCATGAAAATAATTTGCCGATGTGAAGATGTGACTGAACAAGAAATTATTGAGAAAATACGTGAAGGTTATCATTCAATGGATGATCTTAAGCGAATTATTCGCGTCACAATGGGACTTTGTCAGGG
>JAGMEL010000060.1 GCA_023128195.1 Caldifarciminota bacterium
AAATCCTAAACAAATTCAAAATTCAAAACCCAAATGACCAAAAATTTTTTGAATCCCGTTCCTACTGACTATGCCAATTTTCCCTAAATCTTGATTTAGTTATTCTATCTCTTCTTTTTCTTCCTTTTCAAGGGTCATATTTCGAAATATTGCAAGACCAGAACCAGCAGGAATAATCCGTCCAACAATTACATTTTCTTTAAGCCCTTCTAATCTATCTAACTTTCCTTCAACAGCAGCATCGGCGAGAACCTTTGTAGTTTCCTGGAAGCTTGAAGCAGAGAAAAAAGATTCAGTAGAAAGTGATGCTCTTGTTATACCGAGAAGAATTGGTCGATAGGTAGCAGGTTTTCTACCCTCTAAGAGTGCCTGCTGATTTACTTCTATAACTTTTCTTTTATCAATGATTTCACCGCCTACAAATGGTGTATTACCGGGTTCTTCTATTTTAACCCTTTGTAGCATCTGACGAACAATCACCTCGATGTGCTTATCATCGATTTTAACGTCCTGAATTCTGTAGACTTCAAGTATTTCATTAACTAGGAAGCGCTGTGTTTCCATTGGTCCTTTAATTCTAAGAATATCGTGAGGATCTATTGCACCTTCACATAGGGCATCGCCCGCGCGCACGATTTCACCTGAATGCACTCTTAAATACCTTGTTGTTGGTATTTTGTAGGTTCGGGCATCACCGACTTCCGGGGTTATTATCACTTTCCATGTACCTTTTTCTTCGTCAACATCACAAATACCATCAATCTCAGTAACAACAGCAGGATTCTTTACGATCTTGGCTTCAAATAATTCTTCAACACGGGGCAGTCCACCTGTAATGTCTTTGCTTTTGCCAATTTCCTTTGGTATTCTGGCGATAAGTGTACCTGGAGTTATTTTTTCATTGTCTTTTACTAATAAGTATGTTCCAGTTGGCATGGAAAAAGTTTTCAGGATTTTCTTTTTACTGTCCCGAATATTAATTTTTGGGTGGTGGTGTCTTACACGGTCTTCTATAATTATAAATTGCTTACCACCAGATCTTTCATCAACCCAGTTCTCCTGGAGTGTAATGCCTGCAATAATATCAACGAATTTGATACTGCCTCCGAATGGAGAAACAATCGGTATTGAGTATGGATCCCATTCAAAAAGAATGTCACCCTGCTTGACTTGTGCCTTTTTCTTGGGATAAATTACAGCGCCTATTGGAATGTTATAGCTATTTTTTCGACTACCACGGCTCTTGATAATCATACGACCTTTGTCATTAAGAGTTATCAGATGGCCATCAGGATTTTCTACGGCATTCAGATTTTCAAAACTTATCTGACCCGAGATATCTGCGTTTCTTGAAGTGATTTCGGCTATTCTCAATGCAACACCACCTCCATGAAATGTTCTTAGGGTCAGTTGCGTTCCCGGCTCACCGATAGATTGGGCTGCGATTATACCTACCGCTTCCCCGATTTCTACCATTTTACCAGTAGGCAAATTTCTTCCGTAGCATTTTGCACAAAGGCCAGCAGGTGCTTCGCAGGTCAGTGTGGATCTCACTTTGACTTTTTCAATACCGCCTTTTTCAATCTCTAAAGCCTGTTCATTAGATATTTCCTTTTCGCCTTTTGTAATAATTTTTTCAGTTACTGGATCAATGATATCGACAAGGGCTACTCTTCCGGTGATTCTTTCATTAAGAGGTTCAACTATTTTTTCACCTTCTTTTAAGGCGCTTATTTCCTGTCCCATTATTGTACCGCAGTCTTTCATTGATATGGTAACATTTTGAGCAACGTCGACAAGGCGTCGGGTAAGATATCCAGCATCAGCAGTCTTTAAAGCCGTGTCAGCTAATCCCTTGCGCGCGCCATGTGTTGAAATGAAGTACTCAAGAATTGAGAGTCCTTCTTTACAGGATGACTTTATTGGTGTTTCAATTATTTGAACAGAAGTAACCTTGCGCTGTGGTTTTGACATTAGTCCTCTTAATCCACAAATCTGAGCCGCCTGATTTTTTGAACCACGAGCACCTGAATGGACCATCATAAACAGGGGATTAAATCCATCGCGGTCTTTCTCGAGATCTTTAATTAGATTTTCTTCAATCTCCATTGCAGTTCTTGTCCAGGTGTCTATTATTTTATTATAGCGTTCGGTTTCTGATATGAGACCGGTTTTGTGGGCGCGGTTTATATTCATTACTTCTTTAGTTCCTTTATCCCATATTTTATTTTTGTTTTTTGGGGTCACCATATCATCAATACCAACCGTGAGCCCTGATTTTGTTGCAAATTCAAAGCCGGTTTTTTTCAAATTGTCTAAGAGTTCTATAGTTTTTTCTGTTCCAAATTTATCAAGGCATTCATCAACGATTCCGGTAAGTGACCGTTTGTTCATGAGAGTATTTTTGAACCTCATTTCTTCGGGCAATAACTCATTGAAGATTACTCTTCCAGGGGTTGTATCAATTACCCTATCATTGAATTTGTATTTTATCGGTTGATGTAGTATGATGAATTCATTATTGAGTGCAATATTTATCTCGTTGATAGAGGAGAATAGCTTAACTGTTTTGTGTTTGTCTTTTTTTTCTTTGGTCAGGTAATATAACCCAATAACTATATCCTGGGTTGGTGCCATCAATGCTCGGCCATCTTTTGGTGAACGTATATTGTGAATGGAGAGCAATAACATATATGACTCCAATATTGCCTCAGGGGCAAGAGGTAAATGAATACTCATTGTATCACCGTCAAAGTCGGCATTAAATGGAACGCAGACCATCGGGTGCAGAGTAATTGCTTTTCCTTCTCTTAAAACAGGTAAGAATGCCTGTATTGATACACGGTGTAAGGTAGGTGCACGATTTAATAAAACCGGTCGGTCTTTTATTATTTCATCAAGTATTTCATAAACTTCAGTAGATCTTGCCCTTACTAATCTTCTCGCGTTTCTTTCTGAATCAACCAAACCGCGTTCTTCTAATTTACGAACGATCATCGGTTTAAATAATTCAAGAGCCATCTCTTTAGGTACGCCGCATTCGTATAATTTTAGTGATGGGTCGACAACGATTACTGACCTACCAGAATAATCAACTCTTTTCCCAAGAAGATTCCTTCTAAACCTGCCCTGCTTACCTTTCAATGCATCAGCCAGGGATTTTAACGGTCTATTGCCGCGTCCTTTTATGGGTCGTGACCTTCTTGAATTATCGAGCAATGCGTCTACTGAATCCTGCAGCATTCTTTTTTCATTACGGACAATGACTTCTGGAGTCTTGATGCCTGATGTTATCGATTTCACACGGTTATTTCGAGTAATGACACGTTTATAAAGGTCATTTAAATCTGAAGTTGCATATCTTCCGCCCTCAAGTGCTACAAGAGGTCTGAGATCAGGTGGTATAACTGGTAATTTTGTTAAGACCATCCATTCTGGGCGGTTACCCGATAATCTAAATGCCTCCACGAGTTTTAGTTTCTTTAAAAGTTGAAATCGCCT
>JAGMEL010000061.1 GCA_023128195.1 Caldifarciminota bacterium
TGGCTGTCCTCCCATGTCTGCTTTGAAATCTTCATATTTCTCTTTTGCATTCTGGTATTCCTCCTCAATGAGAACTTCACCTTTGCGCCATGGGGAATCGCCGGATTCTAAAACAATATATGCTTCGTAATTTAAGATTGCTTCAAGCTGGTTTATTGATAGATTCAATAAAAGGCCAATCTTACTTGGAGGTATTTTGTAGTAGAACACATGAGCTACAGGTACCGCAAGATCTAAATGTCCCATTCTCTCTCTTCTTACTGAGGCAGGAGCAACTTCAACACCGCACCGATCACATATCGTTCCCCGATATTTGGCTTTTTTATATTTACTACAGGAGCATTCAAAGTCTTTTACCGGACCGAAGATTCTTTCGCAAAACAGCCCGTCCTTTTCAGGTCGTTGTGTTCGATAGTTGATCGTGTCGGCTCGGGTAACTTCGCCTCTTGACCAGGACACTATTGTATCAGGTGAAGCAAGGCTTAATCTAATTCCATCGTACATCGTGATATCCATACTTGCATGGGATCTACTTCTCATTAGGAACCTCCTTTTTTTCAAGAGTTACATTAAAACAAAGTCCCTGGAGTTCTTTTAGCAGAACATTAAACGATGCAGGTGCTCTTGGCTTGGGAGGATTTTTGCCACGGATTAATGCTTCATACATAGCTGCCCTGCCCTCAACATCGTCAGATTTAACGGTTAACATCTCCTGCAGGGTGTAGGCAGCACCGTAAGCCTCTAACGCCCATACTTCCATTTCACCTAGACGTTGGCCTCCGAATTGAGCTTTTCCACCAAGTGGCTGTTGTGTGATAAGAGAATAAGGACCGGTTGAACGAGCGTGTATTTTTTCCTCAACCATATGGATCAATTTAAGCACATACATATACCCAATCGTAATTTTAGAGTCGAAAGCCAGCCCGGTTCTACCGTCTCGTAATTCAATCTGACCGTCTTCTGGTAAATCTGCTTCTCTTAATTTTTGTTTAATTTCACCCACGGTTGCCCCATCAAAGATTGGTGTGATTGCATAAAACTTTAATTTGTTTGCTGCCCAACCAAGATGGGTTTCGAGAATTTGGCCAACATTCATTCGTGATGGTACACCTAATGGATTGAGTACAATATCTATTGGTGTACCATCAGGTAAAAATGGCATGTTCTCTTCAGGTAAAATCTTTGAAACAACACCTTTGTTACCATGTCTTCCTGCCATTTTATCACCAATTGAGATCTTTCTCTTCTGGGCAATAAAGACTTTAACAATTTTTAATACACCATGGGGTAACTCATCTCCTCTGAGCAATTTGTCTTCCTCTATTTTTTTATCAGCAATGATTTGCGATAATTTTTCTTCGCCACTGATAACAATTTTCTCAATTTCATTGTTGATTTTTGTATTACCTGTAAATTTATCGTCAGCAACGATTTTCATTGTATCTAAATTATCGAAAAACTCATCGTCAAATGTGCTTCCCTTTCTTAAAATAATTTTTCCTTTGTCATTCCTGATCGATGAGGCTGCGACATGCCCGGAGAGAGCATGTTTTAGAAGATTATTACGAACAGTCAGAGCTTCATTTTGTAAAGTTGAAAATTCTTCCTGGATTTTACATTTACATTCTTCTTCTACAAGCACAGCCAACGAGTCAGTAGTTCTGCGGGTTAATATTTTTCGGTCGATCACAATTCCTTCTACACCGGGCTCGACTCTTGCTGATGTATCTCTTACATTTGTTGCTTTCTCAGCAAATACTGCGCGCATGAGCCTTTCTTCAGGAGTTAATTCGGTTTCTCCTTTTGGTGTTATTTTGCCAACAAGAATATCATCCGGGCCAACATGAGCTCCAATACGTATAATGCCGTGTTCGTCTAAATCTTTTAATAGAAAATCACTGATTCCCGGTATATCTCTCGTTACTTCTTCAGGACCAAGTTTTGTTTCTCTTACTTCACAGTCAAATTCTAAGATATGTATTGAAGTAAACGTATCATCATTTAATAGTTTTTCACTAACAATAATAGCATCCTCGAAGTTAAAACCTAAAAACGGCATGAATGCGACGAGCACATTTTTACCGAGGGCGAGTACTCCTTCTTTTGTAGCATAGCCATCAGCGAGAACATCACCCTTCTTAACCTTTTGGTTCATCTGGACAATGGGTTTTTGGTGGATACACGTATTTTGATTAGATCGTAAAAACTTTGCAAGATGAAAACGTTTTTTAACCGCTTTGTTAGTCTCGATGACAATCGTTTTTGAGTCAACATAAGAAATTTTTCCATCATCTTCACTGAGCAGTATTGTTCCTGAATTTTTGGCAATACGTTCTTCCATGCCAGTCCCGACCAGTGGTAAATCTGGTCTTATAAGGGGGACTCCCTGACGTTGCATATTTGATCCCATCAGAGCACGGTCTGCGTCATTATGTTCTAAGAAGGGGATAAGAGATGCAGTTGGGCTGAAAACTTGTTCTGGGGAAACATCCATTAATTCAACTTCCTTTGGCAGTACCATAGGAAAATCGTCTTTGCGGCGACACAGAATCCGGTCACTTAAAATTTTTCCATGTTTGTCAATTGGAGTATTTGCTTGGGCGATTGTGTAGCGATCTTCTTCGTCTGCTCTTAGATAGATAAATTCGTCCATAACCTTGCCATTTTTCACTACCCAATAGGGGGCAAGAATAAACCCATGCTTATCAATTTTAGCAAAACTTGCAAGACTTGATATTAATCCGATATTGGGTCCTTCAGGCGTTTCTATAGGACATATTCTTGAATAATGAGAATAGTGTACATCACGGACTTCAAAACCAGCAGTTTGACGCTTTAGTCCCCCGAGTCCGAGCGAGGAAATACGACGCTTGTGGGTCATTTCTGAAATTGGATTTGTCTGTTCCATAAATTGAGACAGTTGAGAAGTAGTAAAGAATTTGTTAATGATATTGGAAACCAGGCGTGGGTTGATTAAATCCTGGGGAGATAGTCCTGATTCATCCATTAGGGAAGCCCTTTCTTTGATATTCTGCTTGAGCTGCGTTATTGCCAGTCTGAATTGTGTCTCGAGTAATTCACCTACCCGACGGACCCGGCGATTACCCAGATGGTCTATGTCGTCCGCGGTAAATTCCTTGTTGGCAAATCTAAACAATTTGTGGAAAACTTGAAAGAGATCATCGATTGTAAGATTTGTTTTTGTGGCACGGTCATTAATGCCCAATCTCATGTTCAATTTAAAACGTCCAACCTCACCCAGATTGAAATGATTGGGATCGAAGAGAATATTTTTTATATAGGCAATAGCAATATCGAGTGTGGGTGGCGCCATGGAACGGAGCAGTGTATAGATTTTCTTTGCTGCTTCTTCTTTAGAACTTGTACGGTCTTTTTTAAAAGTGTTGGTCAGTATCGTGACGCCCGGCTCATGAGAATCAATGATACTTGCTTTTTTTATTCCTTTATGACTTAAAAGATCAATCGTTGGTTCGTCATAGAGTTCACCAGCAGGCATCAACAGATCTTCACCGTCATAAATACTTTCGCCACAGAAGTAGTTTAGCGCGCGTTTAATGTCAACTTGTTTCACTGGATAGAATAGTTTAATAATTTCTTCGTTCGTTTCAAAGCCCAAGCTTCGTATAAACATTGTACCCAGGAGTTTTCTCCTTCTATCAAGGATGGCGTAAAACGTGTTTGAACGGTCTATTATAAATTCGACCCATTGACCACGGTACGGAATTATCATTGTTGAGTACGTAGTTTCAGTTTCACTGAAATAGACTCCTGGTGAACGGTGGATTTGGGTTACTACCACCCTTTCCACTCCATTTATTACAAATGTTCCACGAGGTGTCATTAAAGGAAGATCGCATAAGTAGATTGGCTGTTCAATCTGGTCAATAAATTCACCATCTTCTTCTTTCTTGGTCAATTTGAAAATTACTTTTAAAGGAACGCCATAAGTTGCACCTTTCTCGATTGCTTCATTTACCGAATATTTTGCTGTGCCGAATTGATGGGATGAGTATTCAAGTTTATAGCGATTATGGATCTCAGTGATTGGAAATAGTTCGATGAAGACCTTCTTGATTGTTTTACTTATAAATTGCTTGTACGATTCAAGTTGAACCTCAAGTAAATGAGGCATCTTGAAGGTAGATTTATTTTTTGAGAAATTAATAATATTTCTCATATTCTCCCTATTTAATAAGAAGTGCTCAAAAGGCTGAAAAAGGAATTAACAAAGCCAGAAGATTAGTTAAATCACCAATCAGCCGTTCCGTTGTCAATGCTACGGAGCGATGGTAACAATTGCAAATCGACCAGGTTACCCTTTGAGCCATATTTTAGCTTCTATTTAGCCTTTTTTAATGATTATGTTAGTTCGACAGTTGCGCCGACCTCTTCGAGTTTACCCTTCATATTCTGTGCCTCTTCTTTGGGCATATCTTCTTTAATATCTTTGGGAAGATTATCGATCATGTCCTTTGCTTCTTTTAAACCGAGGCCAGTAAGTTCCCTCAGTACTTTTAAAACCTGAATCTTTTTATCACCGCAGGATGTCATTCTTACATTAAATTCTGATTTTTCTTCAGCCTTTGCCTGTGCAGCATCACCACCTGCTTGAACAGCTACTTGCACAGGTGCCGCAGCACTGACACCGAATTTATCCTGCAGTGCCTTTACCAATTCAGAAAGTTCAATTACGCTAAGCTTGCCTATTTCCTCGACTAAGGTATCAACACCTTTTTTTGTTTTTGTCGTCATTTTGCCTCCTTATTTTTCATCGCTTCGAGGGTGTTAATTAAATTTCTCAACATACCTTCTAAAACATTCACAAAATTACCCAACATATTAACTGAAAAGATGATCTGATTGTATAATGCATCTTTTGATGGTATTTTGGAAAATTCTATAACCTCTTCTGTGGCGAAGAATTTTCCTTCAATAAAACTACCCTTAATTTTCAAATCTTTGTGGCTGGTTAAAATCTTTGCCAAAACAAGCGGGTCGTCAAAAGCAATAGCAATCCCTGTTGGTCCTGCAAAAAGCTTGATAATCATAGTATCATCATATCCTAATTTCTTCATCGCCAAATATCCTAATGTATTTTTGAGCACCAGATAATTCCCTTTATTCTTTTTTATTTCCCTCCGTAATTTTTCCAGAGTTTTGACATTAAGTCCTGTAAAATCAGTAAAATAGAATGCTGTTCCTATTTTTAATTGCTCTTTCGCCTTTTCTAAATATTCAATATTCTTTTGTGGTGGCATTACAATCCTCCTTTTCGTATTTCATTTAAGACGGCTTTCTCATCGAGATTGATTCCAGGTCCTATGGTTGACGAGAGAGACATTGATTTTAGAAATTGGCCTTTTATACTTTTAGGTTTTGCAGTGAGTAAGTCTTCTAAGAAGCTAAGTACGTTTGCGCGCAATTTTTCTATTTCAAAAGAGACTCTGCCAACAGAAAGATGTAAACCTCCTGTTTTATCTGTTTTAAATTCAACCTTACCCTTTTTCAGAGCTTCTACCTGAGCACCAACTTCAAAGGTTACTGTTCCAACTTTTGGCGAAGGCATTAAACCTTTTGGACCAAGAATTTTTCCTAGTTTACCGACATCAGACATTATATCCGGTGTAGCAATAATAATATCCACATCTGTCCACCCCTTCTTTATTTTTTCTATATACTCTTCAAAACCCACATAATCCGCCCCGGCTTTTTTTGCTTCCTCTTCCTTTTCTCCTTTGGTTAGCACTAATATCTTTTTTTTCTTACCGGTTCCATGAGGTAGATTCGAGATTCCTCGGACTTGCTGGTCAGTTTTCTTCGGATCAATATTAAGTTGGATAGAAATATCTAAAGATTCATCGTATTTAGCAGATGACAATTCTTTAATCTTCTCAATTGCCTCATCCAGAGAGTATTTTTTTGCTTCGACCTTAGATTTAAGCTCTCTATAACGCCTTGAATGTTTCATCGCTCCTCCACTGTTATTCCCATGCTTCTAGCTGTACCCTCAATAATCTTCATCGCCTGCTCAATTGTCTCGCTGTTCAAATCCTTTATCTTACGCTGGGCAATATCCTTGATCTGTTCTTTTGTAACTTTACCGACCTTGTCTCGGTTTGGAATTGGTGAACCTTTTGCTATGCCTGCAGCCTGTTTCAAGAGAATGGATGCTGGCGGACTCTTTAAAATATAAATAAATGTTCGATCGTTAAAAATTGTTATTACTGCTGGGACAATTAAACCAGTAAGATTTTTTGTTTCTGCATTAAAAGCCTTGCAAAATTCCATAATATTTACACCATGTTGACCCAGGGCAGGGCCAACTGGTGGTGCCGGTGTCGCGCTACCGGCAGGAATCTGGAGTTTAACTGTTGCTATTATTTTTTTTGCCATATAGTCCTCACATAGTTTTTAATTGATGGAATCCCAATTCAATCGGGGTTCTTCTACCAAAAATAACTATAAATACTTTAACCCTTTCGCGTTCTGGATAGACGTCTTCTATTATTCCAATAAAATCTGTAAACGGTCCATCCGAAACTGTTACCCGTTCACCTTTGACAAAAGGAATTTTTGTAACCACCTTTTCTTTTGATTCTTTAACCTGTTCTAAAAGTGCCTCTATTTCATTTTTTTCTAAAGGTATTGGTTTGGTTTTTGAACCAAGGAAGTGGGTTACTCCTGAGATAGAGTTTACAAGTCGAAGATTCTCGTCGTTTCCCTCCATTTCGATAACAATATATCCGGGATATAATCTTCTTTCTTCTATTACTTTTTTCCCTTTTCTGATTCTGACAAGATTCTCAACCGGTATGACAATTTCACCAAAGGATTTTTCCAACTTTTCTTCCTCAATCAGTTTTAGTAGTAACTTCTTTACTTTCTGCTCGTGCCCAGTTAGCGTATGAACTACAAACCACTGCATAGATTTAACTACATTATTATTCATAACTATTTTAGGAGTATGCTTAGAATATTTGAAAAGATTGTGTCCATGATGAAGATGATTATTGCAACAATTCCTGAAATAACGATAACAACGATAGTTGAGTTTATCAACTCTTTGCGTGTAGGCCAGGTAACCTTGCGCATTTCAGTATAAACTTTTCTTATGTAATCAAGTATTTTTTTTATCACTTTTAGTCTCTCTATAACAGGCCTGGAGGGATTTGAACCCCCAACCCTCCGGTTTGGAGCCGGATGCTCTACCGTTAGAGCTACAGGCCTACGTTATTAAATTTCAAATTCAAAGCACTAAGCTCTAAACAAATTCCAATATTAAAATTCAAGTGTTCTAAACGTTTTTTTGAATTTTGGTCATTTGGATTTAGAAATTGTTTAGGATTTAGTCCTGAGCTTGATTCAGGATCGATATTAGTATTTAGCGTAGCGAGATTCACTTAACCTCCTTGTGTAAAGTATGTTTGCGACAGAAACGACAGTACTTCTTAATTTCCAGGCGTTTCTGTTTCTTCTTATTCTTGGTAGTCGTGTAATTTCTATTTTTGCACTTCTGGCATGCTAGTGTTATAATTACTCTCATTGTTTATTCGATTATTTTTGTTGCGACG
>JAGMEL010000062.1 GCA_023128195.1 Caldifarciminota bacterium
CTAACGGGGTTTAGTTTATCTGATTTATCTAGTTTTTTTAGTTAATTCAGTTCATTTAGTTCTTCAGTGAAACGTGACTCCAGCCGAAGGCGTGTCTTCAATGAAATATGTCTTCAGGTTCTCCGTGTCCCCTTGTCTCCTTATCTTCTTGTCTCTTGGTTCTTGGAATTTGGCTCTTGGAACTTGTCCTGCGTGTCTTCTTGTCCCCTTGTCTCCCAGTCCTCTTGTCCCCCTCTTTACCCTTTTTCTTCCCTATCTTAATAGCCTTTTCTACTTTTTCTATCCACGTCTGGACATCAAGCTTTTTGAATATTTTCATTGCCATATTATGAGATTTCTTAGCCTCAGTCTTGTCATCCGATTCTTTTAACATCAAACCTTGATAATAATAAGCCTGAGCAAGTTTAAAACTGTTTTTTATTTGTTTAAAGATCAAAATTGACTCTTTAAAAGAAGATTTTGCCTTAATCCATTTTTTCTTTTTCGTATAGAGACGACCCGCAAGACAAAGACCCTCAGCTTTTATCTCTTTTGAGGAAAGTTTATCAGCAAAGAAAAGGATTTTTTCTAAACCCTTTTTCACCTCAACCAGGTTATACTTTTCTAAATAAAGTGAGGTAAGACCGAGATAAACATAGGCAAGAAGTAACTTGGACTTAATCTCTTTGGCGATCGAATAAGCTTTTCTAAAATACTTTTCAGCCACTACAAAATCAGCTGTCTCAATAAATAAAGCACCAATACTTATAAGGTTTGCTGCCTCAATTTTGCGGTCGCCAATATTCTCGGTTATTTTTAATGAACGCTCGTAGAAATCGCGTGCCTTAGAATGATCGCCAAGATTATTAATGATAATGGCGATGTTATATAGATTTGTCGCTTCGGCTTGGTAATCGCCAGTTTCTTTCATTATTTTTAATGAACGCTCGTAGAACTCTAATGCTTTGGTGTATTCGCTAAGACTATGATAGATACTACCAATATTATTAAGAATTCGTGCCTCGCCCCTGCGGTCACCCATCTCCTTCATTATTCTTAATGAACCCTTATAAAAATCAAGTGCCTTAGCATAATCACCAAAATTTTGATTAACAAGACCAATGTTGTTGAGAATTGCTGCCTCAAGTTTGAGATCACCAATCTCTTTGATTATTTTTAACGAATGCTGGTACAATTCCAGTGCCTTAGAATAATCACCAAGATGATCATAAACAACGCCGATGTTATTAAGGCTTTGTGCCTCACCCCTTTGACATCCAATTTCCTTCCTTATGTTAAATGAATCTTGGTAATATTCCAACGCCTTTGGATATTTACCAAGGTAGAAATAAACACTAGCGATATTTCTGAGACTTGATGCCTCACCCTCTCTATTATTCAAATCCCGGTAAATCTTAAGTGCTGTCTCTGCCTTCTCTGCAGCTTCACGATACTGTGATATATCCTGATAGACTTTGAATAATATAGCAAGACAATCAGCTTCCAATTTTCTATTACCCATCACCTTTGCTTTATTAATCGCATCATTTACATCATCTCCTGCCTTCTCATTATCTCCAATCAAATTCAATACTTCTGCCCGGTTCTTCAAACATTCAATTTCTGTAAACTCGCTGCCCTCAACTGTTTTATCTTTTAAACATTCAATAACCCTGGTATAAAATCCAATAGCATCACGGTTCGCATAAGAAGTCTTTGCTCGGTCTGCAGCAATTACACTGTACTCTATGGCTTTATCCCTATCCCCACTTAAAAAAAAATGGTGAGATAACTCCTCAACCACCTTTTCAATATGGTCTTTATGAAGACTCAACAACATTTCTCCAACCACCTGATGATAACGCCTCAATTTAATTTTATTTATCTGTTGATATATTATCTCTCTAGCTATGTCCTCAGAAAAAAAATATCGCTCTTCACCACTCTCTTTTAGCAACCTCATCTCCAATATCTCATCCATTAAATCAAAAAGTTGACCCTCATTTATTTTTGTAATATCCCGCAAAAAAGCAAAATCAAATTCCCTGCCAATCACAGTCGCATACTTCAATAAATCACATGCCTCATTACTCATCATACCGAACTTCCTGTCAATAACACCGCCAACTGAACAGGGGATAACAACCCTCTTACTTTTATCAAATATCAATTTGTCTTTAGCCTGAATGAGTGCGCCATTCGTGTCTAAGGATTTCATTAACTCCTCAACGAAAAAGGGATTGCCACCCGTCTCCTTGTATATATAATCAGTAAGTTCAGGTGATGAGATACCATCTATCATCAATGAAAGCATGCGCGCAACATCAGCAGGCTGAAGGGGTTCAAGATCAATCTTTTCATATAAACCCTCACGCGCCATTAATTGTAATACATTTTGAAAAGAACTATGCTTTGCCTCTTCAACACGATAGACAAAAAAGAAAAAAATAGAACTATTCTTTAATGTCCTGATCAGATAGTGAAAAAGCTCCAAAGAACCATCATCTGCCCAATGAATATTATCTAAA
>JAGMEL010000063.1 GCA_023128195.1 Caldifarciminota bacterium
TAGTTCTTCTTGGCAATCCTGCTTTTTCAAGTTTTGAAAGCATACCCTTAACAAAATGTAAAGAACCACTATAAAAACTTGCTGTAACGTAGTTTTTGTGCCGTGTAAAATATATAGACCCATCACCATCCCAACAGCCCCTAATAAAATGGCGTATGTATTGGGATGGTATTTGGGGGAATTTGATATCGAGACTTTTGGTTGGTTTTAACCCCAGTCTCACCAAATCAGGATAAATTGCAGAGCAAGCAAGACTAAAATAGTATACAGCACCACATACCCTTCCGCCATAGACCCTTCTCTTATGGTGATGTATTTTTGCATTACAGTCCATTAGTGCAAGAATATTGGCAACTAACTCACGCTCCTTTTGTGCAAGGCTGATAATTGGAGTTCTTCTTGTTACTTTCTTGCCGTGGTGAATGCTCATGCTCAAACAACCATCAGTGTATAGTATCCCTAATACATAAGCCATTTCCTGAGACCAGGAAGCAAAGAATTTTTCATTATATTCGGTCTTTTGATAAACAACTGAATGAATATGTCCATCATCTTGAAGTCTATTAACAATGATTTTGCTCTGCCTTAATGCCATTTTTCTTGCTGAACGCAGACTTCTTCGTGGGATTTCATATTCGAGCATCTTCTTATATACAAACTGCCTTGAGCAACTGCATCCCTTTGCAATATCACTCAGCGATTTTTTTTCTTTGAAATATTGATCAACTATATATTCTTTGGTGAGTTTTCTTGCAGCAATGCCACGTTGTCTTTCCTTTTTCTTATGTCTGCCTTCAATATCTTTGTGATAGCATTTTACACAAAGACCACGTGATAGATGTTTTTCTTCAGTTGTACCACACTTTACGCACTTATTATATTTACGAGACCACATAGTTAAATTATAGTTAAAAGTTTTTTACAGTCAAGTAATACTAAAGGGTAGAGGATGATAATTTAATTATAATACATTGAGCATATTTACTATTTGCTTCTCTTTTTCTCTAGGTAAGCATAATATCTATTATCAGAAGTTGAGAAAGTTAAAGAATACGGCTGAAACTATTGTAAATAAAGGCAACCCAGGTTAAAACATGTCTGAGAGGATTTACCCATTACGAATGACCTATTTCGATTAAGTAAGAAATTTGTTTTGTTTTTTGTTAAAAATTCTGGGAGTTCTTTATTACAAAAAGAATAACTGATCTGACGTAGCATTGCACTCCAATTTTGAAAATTAGGTGCCTCTGCCCCATTATCTAAAGAGTAATTGTTCAATTATCCGGGCGGATAGCAAACATTCTACGGGGTTTGTCCTAAATTTCCAGATATTTGTACGATGAATCCAGCTCTTTTGTAAAAGGGCGGGATGAATCGTGCGACTACATTAGTTCACCAGGTTTTAAAAAATTACCAACAGATTACCAGGTTGGTCGAGAATGACAGAATTTTATCTTTAGATACTTATAAATGAATAAAAAGTCTTGAAATCTCATTGAATTTTATGCAGAGTATCATGCCATAGGCAGATCCGCCTCAGGCGGAAACTCTGCCACTACAACTCAACTGCGAATAGAATAATTACAAAAACTCGATAAAAAACTACAAATAAGTTTAACCAAAGCGCTAAAATGCACGAAAAATAGAGAGTTAATGCTGTTTTATTTTGTTATTTGTGTCAACAAAGAATACAATTAATGCCCTATATGAAATCTTTTAATAGTTCTTTTGAAGTACGCTCCCCCTTTAAATAGTATATAATACCTGCACTATCAAGAATAGATTTGATTACTACAATATCCCCTTGATTATGGGTGTACAATATTTCCTGGTATTCAACATAAGATACTGAAGTTTTTATGTCGGGCTCTATAGGTAATTCATACACTAAAGGAACTTCACATTCCGGGCATTCGATTATACCCGCTATGTATTCGGATTTACATTCAGGACACCACATAATTGTCTATTATAGTAGATAAATTTTAGATGTCAACAACCCCTCTTCACCAGGGTGCTGAAAACTTTTTCAGCACCCTGGTAATTAACGATTGACAGTACGTAAATTCTAAGTAAACTTGCAGTTAATTATAATTAAGAGAAGCGGGTTTTAGTGGATAGTGCCTGATGAATCAGGCAACTACAAATACAAAATGAAAGGAGGCATAATGAAGTTGTTATCTTTATTTTTGATTGTAGCGTGTTTAGGCGCTGCTGATATACACAAACATAATGTAGTAACACCATGTGAAGTTCTTGCTCATGACAATGCTACAATTATTTCATTTTCAAATGGCATTGTTTTTGATACGCGAAAAGGAAAACCAGACCTTCCAGATAATCTATCAATAGATAAATATTATGGTGCTGGTTATTATATGGTTCAATTTAAAGGACCAATATATGAAAGCTGGACCAAAGAGTTAAAGAATAGCGGTATTGAAATCTTAGCATATATTCCTCACTACACTCTCCTTGTCTTCGCTAATGAGGAACAGATAAGAGATATTAAAACTGAATCTTTTGTAAATTGGGTTGGCTTATTTCAGCCGGCTTATAAATTACAGAAAGATTTATTCAATGCCAAAGGAATTGGACGTGTTACAATTCAGGTCTTCCCGAATGAAAATGTTACAAATATTGCGGAAGAGATACTGAAAAAGGGAATTGAGGTTAATGAAGTTATTGATCACCCCCTATGTAAAACAATTGATGCGCTCATTGATCTTGAGCGAGTCAGTGATATTGCAAGCATTCCTGGAGTTTTATGGATTCAACTCTGGTCAGAACCAAGTTTATGTAATAATAACTGCCAATGGGTTACACAGACTGGATGGCGCTCATCAATACCATCAAATCCAGGTGCCAGACAGGTCTGGTATAATGGAGTAATAGGCAATGGTGTTGTTCTCAGTACTACTGACTCAGGTATAACCACGAATCACCAGATGTTCTATGATGTTACTTATCCAATAACCGTTCCTGGGGTGTATCCAAATCATAGAAAAATCGTTGCCTATAAATTATATCATGGTGCTGCATTTGGTGATCATCCACTTTTTGGTTATCATGGAACACATGTAAGCTGCACTGTTGCGGGTAATGACACACTTCTCGGTACTGGTAATTACGATGGTATGGCAAAAGAGGCAAAGATCTATTTTGTAGATATTGCAACTGCGTCAAGTCTTGTTTTACCAAACAATCTAACTACATTATATGATTCGATCTATCCTGGACAGGGACTTGGCTATAATATCTTACAGCATTCAGGCAGTTGGGGCTGGTTCAATTCAAGCGGCAATTACTTAATCCAGGATGCAAGTACTGATGCATATGTATGGGCAAACCGCGATTTTCTTAATCTTTATGCGGCTGGTAATGAAAGCTCAAGTTACAGGATAAGAAATCCAGGAATAGCGAAAAATGTTTTTACAGTGGGTGGAACCAACAATGGTACTAGTTCAAATATTATCTACTCGAGCTCCAGTAGGGGGCCTACCCAGGATGGAAGAATTAAACCCACCCTTGTTGCACCGGCTGTAAACCTCTATTCTGCGAATGGTGCACCTGGCGGTGATTCTATACCTATGTCTGGAACAAGTATGGCAGCACCAGCCACAAATGGAGCAGTGGGTCTTATGCGCCAGTATCTTTTGGCAGGGTTCTATCCTACAGGCGCTGCAGATCCAGCAGATTCTATCAAATATCAAAGTGCAGCATTACTCAGAGCTATGGCAATCGTTTCATGTGATCCAAACGTAGGCTCGTGGTCTGTTCCTGACTTTAACATTGGCTGGGGAAGAATCGATGTTGACAGTGTTCTTTACTTTACAAATGACGCACGTAGATTAATAATTAAAGACGACACTCTCGGTCTTACGACTGGCTATTATATTAGTGATTCTTTTTATGTCAATTCAGCAATTCCGCTTCGTGTCTGTCTTGCCTGGACTGACACTGCTGCTGCACCAAATGCAAATCCTACGCTTGTGAATGACCTTAACATTGAGCTCTTTGCACCAGGTGGTGCATATTACCATGGTAATATATACAGTGCAGGGCAGTCTGTAGCAAATCCTTCGACCTGGGATGATCGCAATGTTGAAGAGTGTTGTAGAATTAATAGCCCGGAAACAGGTTTCTGGCAAATAGTCATAACTGGTCAGAATGTTCCTTATGGTCCACAACCTTTTGCATATGCAATAACTGGAGATATTAGTTTCACGCCTGGTATTGAAGAAAATGATAGAACATGGTCACCAAAATCTCAGATTAATTTCTTCCATTCAATAATAAAAGACAAACTGAATTTTGAAATAGTCTTGAACTCCTCTGCAAAAGTACAGGTAAGAATTTTTGATCTTGCTGGTAGGATTGTCCACGAGATAATTGATAAACGATTGGCACGAGGTACTCATAGGATTGAACAGGCTTTAGAGCTGTCGAGCGGCGTATATTTTGTTGAAATAAAAACCGGCGAATTACACGAGATCAAGAAAATTCTGGTTGTCAGATAACTAACAAAGGGGGCGGTAATAACCGCCCCTCTATGTTTTATAAAAACTGTTTATCTAATACTGACATTATATTCCACATAGCTCATCGCTTTAGATGAAATTTGCCCTAAGGCATTATTTTTGCAAGGTTGAAGCCTTGCCTTACATCATTATTTGTTGATAGTATTTTTTAAAAATGTCTTAAAATCTTTGATAGATATTTTTTCCTGATTTCCTGTTTCCATATCCTTCACTGTGCAGATTTTGTCCTGTGCTTCATTCTCGCCGTATATAATTGAATAATCTACCTTAGCACGATTGGCTTTTTTGAGTTGATGCTTAATTGAATCTTCAGGATTACCCATTAGACAGATGAAATCATTTTGCTGTATTAAATCTCTTAATTTTATCATTTCATTAATAAACCTCTTCCCTATCGTAGCAATGAAGAATCTTTTTCTTCGTTCTATTTTTGGCTGATTGTCAGGCATAGAAATGAGCAATCTATCTACACCCATTGCCCAACCTGTACTGGGAGCATCACCACCGCCTAACTCTTTCATTAATAAATCATATCTGCCGCCTGCCAGAATTGTATCCTGAGCACCGAGCGATTGCTGTTTGAATTCGACAACTGTTCTTGTGTAATAATCAAGGCCGCGCACTAATTTTTTATTTTCCGTGTAATCAATGCCAAATTTGTTTAAAAACTTCTTAACACTTACATAATGTTCTAAACATTCAGCACACAGGTTGTCAGTAATCTTCGGCGCCTTTGTGTAAAGCTGCTGGCACATTTTGTTTTTACAGTCAAATATCCGCAGAAAATTTCTTTCAAATCTTCGCTGACAATTAGGACACAGGTTATTAAAATTGGGCTCAAGATAATCTTTTACTTTGTTCTTGTAAATA
>JAGMEL010000064.1 GCA_023128195.1 Caldifarciminota bacterium
CCTTTTTGTGGTTTCTCTCTCCTGTACATAGACCAGATATAGAAAAACCGGGCTGGTAAAGAAAGCTTATTTTCAATAAAAGCCCTTAATACTGATGCAGTTCCTTCAGGTCTAAGTGCATATAGTTTTTTATTAATTTCAAACTTGTACATCTCATGTTCAACAATATCTGTTCTCTCACCAATTGAGCGATCAAAAAGCTGGGCAAATTCAAAAGTAGGAGTTCTAATTTCTTCATAGCCATTTCTTTCAAAGAAAGTGCGCGCGGCACTGCACACTGCTTCAATTCTCTGCAGCTCCCGACCAAATATGTCTCTTGTTCCTTTAGGTTTTTGATATTTCATTTTTTAATGTACTCCTCCATTTGAAAATAATATATGCAATGAGTAAACCAATGACTCCGGCAAATATATCGAGTATTTCAAAATCTCTACCCGGAATAAGTAGCTGTTGTAACTCTGCAATTATGACAACGCTACAACCAAGTAAGAAAAAAAGATAAGTTTTTAAAAGACGATACTCAAAGACACCTAAAATAAAAAAGATTAAAAAATGGTATAATTTATCCACCGGGAATTCTTCGATTTTCGGTGTTTCCAATGATGGATAGCCTGTTAAAATAAAAATAACCACAATCCAGAATATTAATAATATTATCCGCACGTTATTTTTCATTCCTCTTCCCAATCTTTTATGGCTGCTATTATCTCATCACTCGTTTTACTGTTAAGGAGTTCTGCCCTTAAGCTGTCGTCATTCAAAAATTGTAAAGTTTGTGCCAAAATTGATGAGTAATCATCCTTCTTTGAAAAAAGATACAGAATGATTATTTTCACAGGAAACAGGTCAAAACTTTTAAGATTAATACCCTTTTGACTAATAGCAATTATTATTTCAGTTTTTCCTTTATTCTCAATAACTGCCCTGGGAAGTGCAACACCTTTACCCAGGGCAGTCGACATAAGTGATTCCCTTTCCATTATCATTTTTATGATTTCAGAATGCTTTTTCTCACTACTTACCAACAGCATCTTCTTTAATGCCTGATTAAAATCAGCCGCCTCAAAGTTCAATAAGATTCTATTTTTTTCAAAATATTTAACAAGCATAGTTATTATTTGCTAAATATATTGTGCATCTTCAATCTGCTCAAAAAAATCCTTGGATGCACCACACTCAGGACATCCCCATGTTTCAGGTAGATCATTAAAAGGCAAACCCGGTTCTATACCAGATTCAAGGTCACCAATTTTCGGGTCATAGATATACATACAAACTGCACAACGCCATTTTTCCATTTTTCACCTATTCTTTATACTATAAATGATAAAAAATCTCTAATACATAACTAATCAATCGATCCATACCTTTTGCCAGATCCTGGTCAGTAACGTATTTAGTGAATTCCTCTCCTCCGCCAACAATATCTGAAACGAGTAAAAAAGACGCAGCTTGTTTCATACTTCTATTGGCAAGGTAGTAGATTAAACTAGTCTCCATCTCTACTGCGATAATGCCTTTTGCCCTCAATTTCTCTACATAATCGGAAAATGGATTATAAAAAACATCTACACTGGCAATACCACTAAAAAATATATTTATACCCATTGTCTTTGAAACATCATATGCAGTTTTTAAAATCTCAAATGTTGCATAAGGAGAGTGTGGTTCATTATCTAAATAAGTTTGTGTTGTTCCATCAAATGGGGATGCGGTAATTGCTCCAATAATGTCGAGCGGTTTAATATTCTTTCCAATCCCTCCACACGTGCCTATTCGTATCAATCTTTTAACATCGAGCTGAATAAGTTCTTCAACAACAATTGCTGATGAAGGACATCCCATTCCTGTAGTCTGTACAGAAATTTCTTTATCCTTATAGATTCCTGTATAGCCTAACAATCCTCTATTCTTATTTACTAATTTTGGATTCTTTAATATCTCACTTATCGTTTCAGCTCTACCTGGATCGCCCACAAGAAGCACAGTAGAAGCATAATCTCCCTTATTTGCCTTTAAATGTATTGGCATCAAACCTCCTCTTATAAATCAAAAACCTAAACACCTAAATGCCTAAACCCCGTTAGATGTTTACTATCTAAACGGGGTAAACACTTAAACAGATGATAAAAAGTAACGAGACAGGAAGACACGGAGACCTGGAGACAAGGAGACCGGGGGAAAAGAAGCAAGATGGCGCACTTTACTCTTTTGATATTTCTTCTCCAACGGGTTCTGATAAATCCTCGATATATTTTAACAAGGAATCACGGTATTGTTCAAAATCGCTAAAGTATTTTTTCTTTACTGACGGTGCACGTGGGATTTTAACCTTAAGTGGATTAATAGACACGCCATTTCTGTGCAGCTCAAAATGCAGGTGCGGTCCGGTTGAGAGTCCGGTAGAACCAACATAGCCAATCAATTCGCCCATTTTTACTCTCTTACCCTTGTATAAACCCTTTGCAAACCTGGAAAGATGTCCGTAACGTGTCTTAATGCTATTTTTGTGTCGTATCTCGACCAGATTCCCGTACCCTCCTCGCCAGCCCTTGTATGTAACTACACCATGACCGATCGATGATACAGGTGTTCCGATAGGCGCAGCATAATCCAAACCATGATGCGGACGCCACACTTTCAAAATCGGATGGAATCTTCTTTTAGAAAAATAAGAACTTATGTATGAAAACCTGAGCGGCGATTTTAATAACGATTTCCTCAGCGATTCTCCTTTGAGATTGTAATAATCTTCATTACCGTCAGGATCGTAGTAATATATGCCGTGGTACTCACCGATTTCGCCTTTATAACCGGTTGCAATTATATTGAGATACTCTACAAAATTCGAATCACAGAATGTCTTCTCGAAAAACATATAAAAAGAGTCGCCGTTCTGGGTCTCTGTTACAAAATCTATTTCCCAGGCAAAAATATCGGCATATCTAA
Organism: Caldifarciminota bacterium; assembly: GCA_023128195.1. Classification (GTDB taxonomy): domain Bacteria; phylum Hydrothermota; class Tepidihabitantia; order SM23-42; family SM23-42; genus SOIY01. The sequence continues at coordinate 2,950 of JAGMEL010000064.1, forward strand.
AAACTAAAACTGGTGTCTCGCCTGTTTTTAATAACGATTCGTAAAGTGTAGAATTAACCTCGCCTTTCAAAAAGCAAGTAACCGTATCAATATATGGGTACTTCATTGCTACAAAGAGATGTTCGTCATTTTTGAAAACAAAATATTTACGTGTCAAAGTTTGGCGGTACGTAAGTTTTATAAAATTACCGTTTTCTTTAAGAACTCTTATTGAATCACCGGGAAGGCATTTTCTAAAAGGGAAATCCGCATACGTCAATATATTTAGAATTTCAATCGCTGATTGAGGCGACAATATATTATTAAGTATCACCTCAAGATTTTCGTCTTTTTTTACAATATGCTCAGTCTCAGTCACAACCGGTTCCTGGACTGTCTCCTTTTTTGTCGAACAACCCACGAATATAATCAATAATAATACCAACCCCACTCCTTGTACAAAAGATGGGATAAATCCTAATTTTAAAATTCTAACCTCTAATCCTTTTTCTAATATATTCTTTAATCCAGTCATTATAAATTGTGTTTTTGTATGCAAATGAGTATCCTTCGATAGTCAATCTCCGTATTTGTTTCAGTTCACTAAATATAGTTTGCATATCAGAAAAACCCCAGACATTAAATTCCAGTTGAATATACCTTTTTTTAAACCTCGATGTAATATTACCTGAAAAACCCAGTTTATTAACTATTCTTCGTAATTCCATAATCCTCATTTTTGTTGTAACAGCAAGATGAAGATGCATATAGTTTTTAATAATAGACCAATCAAAATTCGGGAATATTGATATTACTCCTTTTCGATTTTTCTTACTCCATATTAAACGAGATAGTTTAACATCATCATCTAATTCAGGTTCATTTATCAACGAATGAATTTTAACATAATCTAATTTTGGTAAACGATCATATAATTGAGTAACAAGTTGCCAGTCATCTTGTAGCAAAATTTTTGGAACCTTTATATTATATTCATTGATTTTATAAATCTCTGCATATTTAATTCCCGGGGTTCTATTTATTATTTTATACGTTTCTCTCAATTTTTGTGTGAAAAACAAAAGCGATACATTAGGACAGACACCTGCAGGAAATGTTAAATTCTCGACTATTTCTTCAAGATGAGGTACAGAGTACTCAGGCTTGAAACGGAAAGTTGTTTCAGACGCTATGCAACCCCAAAACCACTTCCCACCGATTATTCCGGGCAGAAACAATTTCATTCCATAATTGCTTATAAAACCAGAATCCTCAAAGTTCTTAATCCGCAAGAATATTTCCTCTTCAGTAATATGAAATTTAGCAATAATTTCATTGATAGGAATACTTCCGTGTAGTTCTAATAACCTAATGAGCTTTAAATCTATGGGGTCTATAATCACTCATTCATTATAGACAAAAACGAGTGAAAGTCAACGATGAAT
>JAGMEL010000065.1 GCA_023128195.1 Caldifarciminota bacterium
CATCACCTTTCCGGTCAACTCTCCAATAACATCTAATGCAGAATGCAATTCAAATGCAATTGTTTCTGGTGAATGTGCATTTTGACTTCTAACAAGGTAATCTTTAACCTTTATTATAGCATAAATGTGTCTTTGACGCGTTAATAATATATGTTGAAGACCAAATTTTGGCATTAATTTACTTCTAATATTTTGTATTAACAAATCGATATTTTTCCCTGTTTTTGCTGATAGTTTTATAGAATCACATAATATTTCACCTTCATTTAACCGTATGTTTAAATCTATCTTATTCACGATTAAAACTTTGTTTTTATCCTTTGTTAGATTGTAAAGATACAGGTCCTCTTCATTCATTGGCTCAGAGCCATCAAACATTAATAATATCAGGTCAGCCTGTTCAACCAGGATTATGGTTCGATCTTGCGCAATTTTATCAGGACCTGCAGCCGTATTAAATATTCCAGCAGTATCAAAAAGGTATAAATATAGTCCAGAAACCTCTATACGATCTTCAATATAATCCCTTGTAGTGCCTGGTTTTTCATGGATTATTGCCCTATCATATCCAACCAATTTATTAAAAAGAGTTGATTTACCAACATTTGTTCTTCCAGTTATTAAAACTTTATATCCTTCCTTTATTTTTACTCCGATCTCTGCTCCTTTTAATAATTCGTCTATCTCCTCAATAATTGATTTTAGACCTCCCGATATTTCGAAATCACTATTCTGAACATCTTCTTCCTCGGAAAAATCAATATTTGCCTCAACTAAGGACAATAAATCGACTATCTTTGACCTAAATTCATAAATTTTTTCTGATAGTTTACCTTCATATTGGGAAATTGCCAGTTTCCTTGCTTCGTCACACGACGCATTTACTGTATCTAATACTGCTTCTGCCTGCAAAAGATCAATTTTACCATTTAATAGCGCACGTTTTGTGAATTCCCCACGTTGAGCAATCCTTGCCCCAATACCTGTTAGTATTTTGGTTATACAATCAATAATTAATGGATTACCATGGCAGGATAACTCAACGACATCTTCACCCGTATATGAATGCGGTGTTAAATAAAATGTAGCAATTATTTTGTCAATTACATCATTGTTATGAGGATCAATAATCTCACCAAAGTATGCATGGTTTGTTACAAACTCCTGGATTTTTTGCTTTGGAACGAATATCTTTTTTACTAATGAAAGTGTTTGGTCGCCACTTATTCTAATAACACCTATGCTTGAGTACCCGGCAGGTGTAGCACAGGCAACTATTGTATCATTTAGACTCATTGTTCGGAGCAATGATTACATTCTTACTTACTCCCTTTCCAATCGTATATATCTTGACACCCTTTATTTCACTCAATTTACTTTCAACAATCTGCTGTTCCTTTTTTGTCAAAGGATCCAAAGCCATTTCTCTGCCAGTTTGTAAAACAATACAAGCAATCGCCTCAGCCTTTTTCCTCAAAAAATTATTTCTCCGCATACGATAACTCCCTACATCAACCAAAATCTTGAGATTCGGGTGAAACCGTTTCATAAGTCGCGAAATTAAATACTGTAATGACCAAAGTGTTTCACCTTTCCTGCCAATTAGAATAGCATCGGTACGTTTTGTTTTTATATTTAAGTAGAGTCCTAAATCGTCCTTAGTAATCTCAATATTTGGTTTGAACCCGCAACTGGTAAGTATGAAAGTTGCCAATTCGTACAGATGCTGGAGAGGCTCTTTTATAGTCAATTTTACAATAGTTTCCTCATCACTTTGCGATATTATTTCATGATTTACCTCCTCTTTTCTTACCTTTAAAATTTTTATCCCCTTTTCAATGGCCTTATCAAGATCGCTACCAGATGCCTCAGCCGTTTTCATTTAATGCCTCCTCTTTTAGTTATAATATGTTCGATTAAAGTTAAAATATTGTATGTAAACCAATATAATTGAAGACCAGATGGAAAATTTAAAAATATGAAAACCATAAAAACAGGCATTATTATAACCATAAATTTCTGCCTTGGATCAACCGTAGTAAATAAAGATTGAACTAACATCATAACACCCATGGCAATTGGTAACACATAATATGGATCTTTAAAAGAAAGATCCGTGAGCCAGAAGATAAAACTTGCCTGTCTGAATTCGATTGAACTAATAAGTGTTTGATAAAGCGCAAAAAATATCGGCATCTGGATTATAAGAGGAAGACATCCACTAAGAGGATTTACCTTATAAGTTTTATAAAGCTGCATCATTTCCTGATTCAATCGTTGGGAATCATCTTTATACTTCTTCTGTAGTTTCTTCATCTCCGGCTGTATCATTTGCATTTTGTGTTGCGATAAAATCATTTTTTTCGAAAGGGGAAAAAAGATACCTTTTATTAAAGTTGCAAAGAGTATGATTGCAAAACCATAATTTCTGATAATTGAATAGAAAAAGTTGAAAATTAATAGAATAATCCTTGAAATCGGCCCCATTATACCACCCGATGCAACTTCTTCATAACCCTTTTTGAATTTAGCCAGCTCTGAATACTTGATGGGAAGCAACAATACTGAAATGTTAATCTGATCTGCCCCTATGATTTCTGCACCATATCGATCACCACCACCCCTCATGTAAAAACAACCAAAGGCAGCACTGTAAATATCGGATTCATCTTCTTTTCTACCCGCTGTTTTAAGTGGTAAATCCTTTGGTAACTTGTAAAAATTGATATTGTCAATTATCCCCAGGTTATTTATTACTAACAAAAAATACTTACTTCTCATAGCAAACCAGTCTACATTTCCAGTATATTTAAATTCGTCCTTAATTTTCTTCTTCATTTGATTAACTTTCTCATTCTTGACATATACATCAAAGTGTCTAAGGTCCTCTCCCCTATTCTTAACTTCAGTAATACTCATACCAGATTTTAGACTCAGAATTTGGTTAATTGTATCAGGTATATTCGTTATCAGTTGAAACCCATGGGGATTATTGAAATAATACACCTTATTCAGCTTTGTATCTCCTTTACTGTAAGTAAAAACGATTGAATCATCATAAACCAAATATTCAAAATTAATAATCTCGTCATTATTTAATTGGGTGATAAATAAATATTCACCATCGGGGACAATATCAACATCATATTCTCTAAGATAAAATTCCTTGACCGAGCCGCCTGCAGTCGATAACACTATCCTAAAATTCTCCCTTTCCATAACGATTGTGTCAGCATATTCAGGTATTATGGGTATGATTGGTGCTTTTTTGACAGGTTCAGTAGTCGCAGGCACACTATCTACTCTATCAGGTTGAACAGTTTCCGGCTTAGTCTTAGGTTTAGATAAAATAGTCCAGATAAATAGAAGTCCAAGTATCAAGAGAAAAGCAAACGCAGTTCTTGTTCGATCATTCATGTGTATACTCCTTATTATATTTTTCGTATTTAAAAGAATCTTTTACAGTATTATCTTTTGGTGGCACTGGATCCCAACCACCATGAGAAAACGGATTGCATCTTAAAATACGCCACATGCCTAAAAAACTACCCCTGAGCACACCGTGAACCTGCAGTGCTTCAATAGTATAGCTTGAACATGATGGAGCAAACCGACAAACCCGTGGGAATAACATCCCAAATGTAAACTGATATACTTTTATCAGAAATATTAACATACGCCTCACTACCGTTCGTCTATGACGGGCGAGGATGAACCCCGCTCCTCTTCGAGGGGCGTGGGTGAATTTTGAGATTCGAATGTGTTTATGTCTCACATCGAGTATTCGACACAAGATGGAATTTAGGATTTCAGGTTTAGGATTTGCATAGGAATTACTAAAATTCCTATACTTTAGAATGTTTTTCACTTCTCCTCCTGAAATCTCTTAAAAATATCTACAACTTTCTTAAATTTTAGAGGACCCCGTGCATAAAATATTACCTTCAACCCTTTAAAAATATCTTTATTCATTCGATATGCCTCCCTTAAAATTCTTTTAACCAGATTCCGTTTAACAGCGCCGCCAATATTCTTAGAGGCAACAAAACCGACCGCATTTTTTTTTGAAGGTAAGTAGATGATAGTTAAATTACTGGCATAAAACTTTTTACCAGTTGAAAACAACTCCTTTATTACCTGCTTACCTTTCAGTCTATCAGCCTTCAATAATCTTTGTTTATTTATCGTATTTAGATTTTTATTACTTGTCTTTCTTCGAAAATTCAAACATCCTTTGGGTTCTAAACGGCAAGCCGTTTTCTCCCCTTTTTCCTTCTTCTGTTTAAAACACTACGTCCGTTTTTCGTTTTCATACGGCTTCGGAACCCATGCTTTTTCTTCCGTTTTCTTTGGCTCGGTTGATAAGTTCGTTTCATTTAGCTATTATATCCAAAAAATAAAACAAGTCAACACTTTCTTGACGAAATCAAATAATTGTTTATAATATAGATTAAATATGGAAAACAATCTAATCGATATAGTTAAATCTCTCGTTAAAACAGTAAAGGCAATTCAAATGTACGGCATAAATCATCCTTCTGCCAAAAATTTCTGTGTACCGTTCTACAAGAAACTAACAGATTTTTTAAAGAATAATCCTGTATTGGATTTGCAGATTGAACAGTTTTTTATACTTCACGCAGATGAGATCATTCATGAAGAAAAAGAGAAAGAAAGCAGCATTGCCTTCAGGCTGTTTCGCAATGGCATCAGAAATATTAATTTTACTGAGGGATTGTCATTTGATGAATTACTGCTATTTTTAGAAACTATCAGCCAGTTTTCCAGAGAGCAAGATATTGCCTTAAACTTATGGGAACATGATTTTACTCATATAAATTTTTATGTGGTGGAAGAAGAAGAACAAATACTGGACTATAAAATACCGGAAATACCAGTGAAAAATATTGATTATGACGCAAATATTAATGAAATAATAAATAAAGAAAAAATTGACTTAAATGCAATCATGAATCCAGATTTAGCAGTTGAAGAATTTAATGAGCTGAAAACAGAAATATCGAATACAAAAACATTATTGGTTGTTCCTCTTGGAATCACCACGCTCATAAATATTTTAAAAACTCATAAACCACGCGAAGTAATCGAGAGTTTAAATGAATTAGTTACACAGTGTGTGGATAATAATGATTTTTATAATGCTCGGCGCATAGTTTATGCATTAAAACAGTGCTCCGATATCAACCCGATTGAAAAGTTTGAGAATGAAACGACGATAATTGGTTTTCAAAATATGATCAATACATCATCCAAAGATATTTTCGACGAATTTATTTCGTTTATCAGATTTTTTTCAAAGGAATCAATACCGCATTTTATTAATCTAATGGTTCGAATTAAACGTAAAAATCGATTGTTGTCACTAAGGAGTAGAATTGTCAATATTGCCCAGAATGACCCGACACATTTTTTAAAATTTTTAGATAGTAAGGATGTTGCAATATTGATTAATGCCATGGCACTCCTTGGTTTAATGAAATTTAAAGATACCTTATCTCTTTTACAGCCACTTATGTTTCACTCAAATCCGCTGGTCAGAATTGAAATTATTACGGCATTGGAAAACATTGGGCAGATTGCTAAAATTGCAGAGTTTCTGGATGATGGGAATAGTGATGTAAGGATAAAAGCTCTCCAGGCTCTCACAAAAATCAGATATCCGAAGATATATGATAACCTGCTCCGGAGAATAAAAAGTAAAGATTTTCGCGATTTTGAATTTACAGAACAAAAAGAATACTTTAACTGTTTAGTTGCCAGTGGTGGTAAAGAAGTTATAAAACATCTAAAAAAAATTCTCTTTAAATGGCTTCTTTTCGGCCGTAAGAAATACACGATTATGAGAAAATTAGCTGCTCTTGCCCTCGTAAATATTAATAGTAAAGAAACCCGGGAAATTTTACTTCACGGTGTC
>JAGMEL010000066.1 GCA_023128195.1 Caldifarciminota bacterium
TGTTGGAGCCGATTATAGAAAGGAGAGCGGATTACACAAAAGGGAATAGGTTGTTAAGCCCGGAATATAGAAGTGGGATGACCAAATGGCGATTTTTGGGTAATTCGATGCTCACTTTTTTGACAAAGATAGGGTCAGGATACTGGCAGATGATGGACCCTCAGAATGGCTATACTGCGACTTCGAGGAGCGTTTTAGAACGGATAGATATAGATTCCATTTATCCATATTATGGATATTGCAACGATATTTTGGTGAAGTTGAACGTGTATGGATATAGGGTTATGGATATTGTGATGCCCGCAAGATACGGAAATGAGAAATCCAAAATAAGCTACAGTAAATATATCGTTAAGGTATCGCTCATGCTGCTACGAGACTTCTTCTGGCGATTGAAGATGAAGTATGTGGTGTTTAGTTTTCATCCGCTCGTATTATTCTATATGCTTGGAATTGTGCTGGCACCCCTCGGATTGTTAGGCGGATTGTATGCGTTATATTGCAAATTCGTGAAGGGAACGGGTTTGTTTGTTCCCGGAGCACTCGCTCTCCTGGTGTTCATCATTGGCTTGCAGTTCTTGTTGTTTGCGATGTTGTTCGATATGCAGGTGAATAATAGCGAGAGTAGAAGCGGAAGGTGGGATTGATATATGAAAATACTTCGAGTTACAAGCAGTTTGTATCCTTATAAAACCGGTGGTATAGGATTACATGCGCATGAAATGTCAAAAGAGCAGGTAAGAAGAGGACACGATGTAGTTGTATACACCACAAAAATTGGTTCTGGGCCTAAACGAGAATACAAAGAGGGATATATCATTGTGCATTTTAAACCAATAATAAAACTTATGAATAATTCCTTTGTGCCAGTTATGCTCCCTAGTTTAATTCACAATATGAATAAATTTGACATAATACATGCGCATTCGTTTCTGTTTTTTTCTACAAATTTATGTGCAATGGCAAAAAAACTTGGGTCGCCACCCCTTATAATTACAAATCACGGGTTAATTTCGCAGACAGTGCCATTGTGGATGCATAAAGTATATGTTCCAACTATTGGTAAATGGACTTTAAATTCCGCCGATAAAATGATTTGCTATACAGATACTGAAAAGAGAAAATTGGAAAATTTAGGCGTCGCACCCAGCAAAATAGCCGTTATTCATAATGGCATTGATGTAAATAGATTCGTTCCAAAAGAAAAAGAAAATTCTGATGATATTCGTATTTTATGGATAGGACGTGTAGTACCTGGAAAAGGGGTTGAATATCTAATTGATGCAATTAAACTATTGCTTCATAAGATAACTAACTTGAAGCTTATTATGATCGGAGAAGGTCCCTCAAAAGAGAAAATAAAACGAAAAATATCTGGTTTGGGATTGGATGAATATATATTCTTTAAAGATTTTATTCCGAATTCAGAATTACAAGGCGTATATCAGAATTCGGATGTGTTCGTATTACCAAGTATTAACGAAGGGATTCCAAGAACAATATTAGAGGCGATGTCCTGTGGTCTTCCTGTGGTCTGCACAAAATTACCGCAGCTAACCGATGTCATAAAAGGAAGTGGATTATTGGTTCCTGTAAGAGACTCTCAAGCACTTACAGATGCTATCTTTAGGATTATATCTGCTAAAGAACTGGCACGAAAATTAGGAGAGAATGGCAGGAAGAAGGTAGTTGAAAATTACTCGTGGGAAGATACAGTAAACAAGACGATTAATTTATATGAGGAGATAATATGTCAAAAGTAATGAAAATCAGCATAATAGGCAGTGGAGTAGTGGGAACAATTATTGGCACTGGCTTTGAGAAGTTAGGGCATGAGGTAGTATTTTACGATGTGGACTTGAAGAGAGTGGAAGAACTGAAGAAGAGACATAAAGCAACTACTGACTTGGGATATGCCATAAAAAGCACATCAATAAGCTTTGTCTGCGTTCCAACTCCATATATCAATGGCTTTGATTCAGGTTACATCATTTCTGCAACTGAAGGCATTGCGAAGGTATTGAAAGATAACGATGGTTACCATCTGGTTGTAATAAAAAGTACGGTCGTCCCTACTACAACAGAGAATGTAATAATTCCAATATTAAGAAGATATAATCGTATTGGTGAAGATGTAGGAATATGCATGAATCCAGAATTTTTAACTGAGATTGCCGATACATGGGCAAATGATGAATATTACAAAAGGGACTTCTTTACAGAAGATAGAATCGTAATAGGAGAATACGATAAAAAATCTGGAGATGTTTTAGAAGAATTGTATAAACCTCTAAATAAACCACTTCTCAGGGTTGATTTGAAAACTGCGGAGATGATAAAATATGCCTCGAATTGTATGTTGGCAGCTAAAATATCTTACTGGAATGAGATATTCCTGATTTGTCAAAAACTTGGAATTGACTCTCATAAAGTTGGAGACATCGTTGGATCTGACCCCAGAATTGGGAGGTACGGAACTGTTCATGGTAAAGCGTTTGGGGGGAAGTGTTTGCCGAAGGATTTAAAGGCATTTATAGATTTCGCTGAGAAATATCGGAATGTGAGATTATTAAAAGCTGTTAATGAGATAAATGAAGAGATGAAGAAGAAATATGGTGTGAGAGAATGATAAGAAAGGCAGTAATCCCGGCGGCGGGTTTGGGAACGAGGTTTTTGCCAATTACTAAAGCGCAGCCAAAGGAGATGCTTCCGGTCGTTCACAAGCCGGTCATACAATACGTTGTCGAGGAAATTTATTCTTCGGGAATAAAAGAGATTTTAGTTATAACCGGGAAGCAGAAGAGGGCGATAGAGGACCATTTTGATAGGTATGAAATAAATAAAGAGAATAATTATGTAGATGAACTCGAGGAGATTCTTAATAACCTTGATATATTTTTTATCAGACAGAAAGAACAGAAGGGGTTGGGAGATGCAGTTAAGTATGCTGAGGCTTTCGTTGAGGATGATCCCTTTGCATTACTCCTTGGAGATAACATAACAATTCCGAATTGCACCAGGATTTTGATGAGTATATTTGAAGAATTTAGAGCGCCAGTAATAGCAATAGAGGAGATACCAATTGAGAAAGCGAGATATCATGGAATTATCAAAGGTGAGAATATTAGGGATAACCTTTACAGGATAGAAGATATGTTTGAAAAGCCAGAAGAGCCCGGTTCAAATCTTGCAATCATTGGAAGGTATATTTTAACTTCAGAAGTTTTTGATTATTTGAATGAATTAAAAGAGGGATATGGTGGAGAGATTCAGCTAACAGATGCATTGAAAAATATGGTTTTAGATGGAAAAGAGGTTTATGCATATCTTTATCAAGGAAGCCGATTTGATATTGGGAATAAGCAGAATTGGCTCAAAGCTAATATTGAATTGGGGTTAGAAGATGACGAGGTTGGAAAGGAGATGAAGGAATGGTTAGAGGAGTTTATGAAATTATGATATCTACTCGATTTGGCAAAAAGGATTTGAATCTGATGAAGGAAACTTTTGCAAGTCTGCATGGTAGAGTACTTGATATTGGCTGTGGGAATCTGTTGGATCGAGTTGGTTTTTTACCCCCGGAGATGAATACATTGGTGTTGATATTACAAGATCGAAATATACTAAGTTGCTTGCAGATATATACAAACTACCATTTAAAAACGAATCTTTTGATAGTTGCATCTGTAATGCCGTTTTAGAGCATGTTAAAGAACCTGAAATTGCTTTGAGAGAATGTAACAGAGTCCTAAGACGGGGGGGGGTGTTATGGGTGTCGGTTCCATTTCTCCAACACATTCACGCGGAGTATGATTTTAGGAGGTATACAGGTCAAGGATTGGCATACGAAGTTGAAAAGGCAGGATTTTGTGTGGATCGAGTACATGGCAGCTACGGCGTAATGGATAACATAGAATATCTACTATTTAGCGCGGTTGGCTGGAGGGTTGCTAAAGATAAAGATTACAAAAGCATCGGTTCTGTAATTTATATCGTGGTGTTGGCAATACTATTTTTTGTATTCAAAATTTCAGGGGTTCTCTTCAACTCGCAACAGAAAAAAGATATGCATCATGCAACCTCATTTGATATAATCGCACATAAAGAGTAAAAGGAGTAAACATATAGCGTGTCAAAAATCGTAATAACTGGTGGGGCGGGGTTTATCGGCTCACATATTGCAGAGGCACTCGCAAAAGATGGGCATGCAGTTGTGATGATAGATAATCTGGATGACTATTATTCACCAATATTAAAAAAGAAGAATGTAGACTGCGTTTTAAGGAGCGGAGATGCAACGCTTATTCAAGGGGATGTTACAGACATTGATTTATTGAGAACCGTAATTGATAAAGATACCGAATATGTTTTTCACGAGGCGGCTCAGGCAGGTGTGAGAATCTCAGTAGATAATCCATTCAAGCCAAACAACGTGAATGTATTGGGAACGCTGAATGTTTTAGAGGCATCACTGGAAGCAGAAGTTGAACGAGTGATAAATGCATCCTCATCATCAGTTTATGGGAAGGTGGAATATCTGCCATTTGACGAAAAACATTCCACTCAACCCGTATCCCCTTACGGCGTCTCAAAGTTGGCGGCGGAACATTATTGCAGGGTATTTTATGAAGTTTATGCTCACCCAACGGTATCTTTACGGTATTTTACGGTTTACGGACCGAGAATGCGACCAGACCTTGCTATATCCGTTTTCACGGGAAAAATGTTAAAGGACGAGCCAATAACAATTTTTGGTGATGGAAACCAGACAAGGGACTTTACATATATTGATGATATTGTAAAAGTGAATATGAAACTATTAGATACGAATAGAGCCGATGGAAAGGTTATGAATATCGGAAGTGGAAATAGGATAAGTGTTAATGAGCTTGCTAAGAATTTGAGGGGGATTATTGGAAGTTCTTCTGAGATAGATTATGCCGACACACAGAAAGGGGATGCTGCGCACACGCTTGCGGATGTGGGACTTGCTAAAGAGCTAATTGGATATGAACCGAGTGTTAATATTGAAGAGGGGTTGAAGAGGTTTGTGGAGTGGTATAAGGAGTTTAGGAGATAAATATGGGCTCGATAAATAAATTGAGATTGCTTCATCAGGTGCGAAAGAATCAGTGGCTCAAAACTTCAGAACTTGAAGAACTGCAGGCAAAGAAGCTTCGTGCAATGATTAAACATGCGTATGAGAATGTACTCTCTTATCGTGAAAATTTTATATCTAAAATCATGGGGGTCTTAAATGAAGAAAAGGGCGGGTTGAGATTGCATAAAGCATCAGTAGTGTGGTTGAAGAGATATGATTGGAATGTAATTGTTCTACGGAGGTTTAGATAGATGGAGCTTAAAGATAAGAACATATTAGTTACAGGAGGCGCTGGATTTATTCCGTCTCATCTAGTTGATTTAGCTGTTGAAAAAGGCGGTAATGTTACAGCACTCGATAATCTGAAGGATGGAAAAATAGAGAACTTAGAGGTATCAAAAGACAAAATACACTTTAAAAAGATAGATGTTAGAGATTTCGATAAAGTTAAAAGGATTATCAAAGAGAAAGAGATAGAAATCGTTTTCCATTTTGCTGCAAATGCAAATGTTCCTTATTCTGTTGAAGATCCAAAATATGATTTTGAGACTAATGCACTTGGAACCTGTAATGTCTTGAAGAGTTGCTTAGATAATGATGTTGAGAAGATAATTTATGCATCGAGTGCTGCCGTTTATGGAGAACCTGAATATACACCAATCGACGAAAAACACTCCCTCAATCCTATTTCCCCTTATGGAGCATCCAAGTTGGCTGGTGAGAAATTGGGATTTGCATATTATTACACATATGGCATTCCATTTGTTTCTATGAGGATATTCAATACATATGGTCCAAGACAGCCAAGGTATGTTATGTTTGACTTTTTGAAGAAATTAAGGAATAACCCACATAAGTTAGAAGTGCTTGGAACGGGTGAACAAATTAGAGATTATTGTTATGTATCTGATACAACAAAGGCATTCATATTGGCTGCAGAAAATGAGAATGCCGTTGGTAAATCTTTTAATATTGCAGGTGGAAATCCCATAAGCATTAAGGAGCTTGCAGAATTAATGATAAGAATTTTGAGGCTTGAAGGAAATACCGAAATATATTATACTGGCAAAAGCTGGGAAGGAGATATTGTAAGATTGGTTGCGAATGTTAATAAGATTAAGAGTGAATTGAGATTTAGACCGAAAGTTGAATTGAAAGACGGAATTTTGAGATTAAAAGAGTGGTTTGAATCTTCCGATACAAACAAAAAAATTAAAAATTCGACAGAAAATATAAGATTGAATGGAGGAAAAGTAATATGAAACTCCTTGTTTGCGCATCAGAATATTATCCTTATGGATCGGGTATCGCGAATGCTGTATACAATGTTGTGGAACCGCTCAGGAAAATAGGAGTTGAGTGCACAGTTTGTTCACCATCTGGTCCAGACATTAAACTTAGATCATTAAATGGTTATGGACGATTGGGTCTTATTCATTACTGGTATAAAGTGAGTAAATATTTTAAAAAAAGAGCCGATGATTATGATGTTGCATGGCTTCATTATCCGTTATTTCTTGGAAAAAACCCATTTAAAAGGTGTGTAATAACAATACATTCGACTGCTTATGGAATTAAGTATCCTTCATATCTCTATTTTTATAAAAAAATTTCATCTAAAATCGAGAAATATTGTTTAAATAAAATCGATGATGAGATAACATTTACAGCAGTTAGCCGTCAATCTTGTGAAAATTTGGAAAATATAGGTATAGGGAATAAAAAAATAATTTATATTCCAAATGGAGTGGATATAAATAAATTCAAACCCTCTAAAGACAAAAAACAGTTACGATCAAAATTCAAAATTCCGAAGAATGCAATGGTACTTCTTTCGGTTGGAAGATTGGAATATCATAAAATGCCTTTCAGAATGATTGATATATTTGATAAAGTCCAAAAAACTTCTGAAAGATATATGTTAGTCATAGCAGGAAAAGGTTCGTTGTTGGAATCGGCGAAAGAATATGCTATTAGAAAAAATGTTAGAAATATAAAATTTCTTGGCTTTGTTCCAGAGGAGGATTTGCCAGACTTGTATGCATGTTCTGATTACTATTGGATGACATCTAAATACGAAGGGCAGCCTCTGACAGTATTTGAGGCGATGGGTTCTGGATTGCCTTGTATTGTATCCGATATCCCTTGTTTAAAGATTGTCGAAGATGCAAAGTGTGGGGTTATTGTTAATTTTGGTGATATTGAGAAGGCAGCAGAAGGTATAATTGAATATTTGGAAATAGATAATTCGGAGCATTCAAAAAATGCAAGGGAATACGCTGTGAATAATCTGGATTGGATGATAATAGCGGGAATGTATTTGAAGGAGTTTGAGAGATTATGAAAATTGAAAAAACAAATGTAGAGTTCTTGGAGAAACATTGGAAAGAATCAAAGCTTAGTAGGTATAGAAAGATTACTAAATATATGGCTCTGAATAGAAGATATGATAAGTTATTTAAGTCTATTTTAAAAAGAGGTGATAAGAAGGTATTAGAAATTGGTTGTGCAAAAGGAAGATGGCTAATTTATTTTGCTAAGGAATTTGGTTATGAGCCATATGGTGTAGATTATTCCAAAATTGGTTGTAAAATAGCTGAAGAGAACTTTAAAGTCGCAGACGTAAATGGAAAAATACTTTGCGAAGACATCTTCAAAACATCACTCGAGAGAGAGTCTTTTGATGTCGTATATTTTATGAGTTTTATTGAGCATTTTGAAAATTCAATGAAAATAATTAATAAACATATTGAATTAACTAAAAAGGAGGGTATAATAATAATATCAATACCGAATATTAAGGATAGTCTATATTTTACTTTTTACAAAATATTTGGCAAGGAAAGAGAGCTGTTAGAAACCCATAACTTAAGTATAATGGACAAAGGAAGGCTAAAGGAACTTTTGCAGAGTGAGGAAGTTCAAATTCTAATGTTGGACTATTTTGGACCAATTAATCTCGCTTCAGCCCTTAATCCCAAGAATAAGGCAATGTTGATATTAATGCATATAGTAAATCAGGTTTTAGGTTACCTTACTTTTAATTTAAAATCTAAGTATTTTTCGCCTGCCATAGTTTTAGTAGCTAAAAAGGTATAGTATAAGAATGAATCAAAAAAGTAATATTGTAATTATTACATCTCCTTTAAATCGAATTGCACAAAACTTCTTATTGAGATACATCAAGATATTTCAAGCATTTTCGGGAGAAATTTATGCTATTACGGGTGGAACCTTTTCAAAAAGTGATATCTTTAATAAAGGGGTTTATATAGAGGAGGTGAGGCATATGGGAGGTAAGGGAATAGCCAACAGAATTTTCCAATATATATTAACACAGCTAAAGATTTCTTATTTATTAGTAAAAAAGAGAGACGCAGATGTATATGTATTTTTCCTTGGACAAGCATTAATACTACCAATTTTAACTTTAAAAATTATGAGGAAAAAAATTATATTAGCCATGGGAGGTTCTTATCTTAAATTATGCGAAAGCAAGAATGATTATTTACTTTTACCTCTAAAAATTATAGAAAAAATTAGTTGCAAGTTATCAGATCATATAATAGTATATTCAGAAAATATCATCAAAGACTGGGACTTAGAAAAATACAAAAATAAAATCTCAATAGCTCACCATCATTTTTTTGATTTTGATAAATTTAAAATAAAAAAGAAACTTGAAGAAAGAGATAATTTAGTTGGTTACATTGGACGTTTAAGTGAAGAAAAAGGCACGCTGAATTTTGTTAAAGCAATTCCAAAAATATTAAAAGAACGAAATGAAATTGAATTTTTAATAGGAGGAGATGGGCAGTTGCGAGATAAAATTGAAAGATATTTGGAAGGAGAGAGCTTAAATGATAAAATAAAACTTACCGGCTGGATTCCTGACGAAGAATTTTCAACATATTTGAACGAATTAAAATTGTTTGTTTTACCATCATATACTGAAGGACTTCCATATACCCTATTAGAGGCGATGGCATGTGGCACGCCTGTTTTAGCAACTCCTGTTGGCGCAATCCCAGATGTAATAAAAGATG